>JAGLTY010000003.1 GCA_023135025.1 Bacteroidales bacterium
GACTCTCCGTTCCTGGTTCACTTTTGCGGTGAAGGTGGCAGCGGGATCTTCCGGCAGTTTTTTAACCACATGGATGATCAGTTCATTCTCCTTCCGGGTATCGATGATCTCCACCTTCTCCTTCTCATTTTCGATGATCCCGCGGTCGCCGACCTGTCCGCCGCTCTCGGCATAGAAGGGGGTAAGGTTAAACACCAGGTGGTATAACTCACGTTTTTTGGCCACCACTTTCCGGTAGCGGGTAATCTTCACCTCTGTGGTGAGCCATTCGTACCCCACGAACTCCTCCGTATCATCAGACATCAGCACTGTCCAGTCGCCCGACTCACTCTCTGCCGCTCTCTTGGAGCGGTTCTTCTGGGCATCCATCTCTCTATGGAACTCCTCCCGGTTTACCTTCATCCCCTGTTCGGAGAGGATCAGCTCGGTCAGGTCAAGCGGAAATCCGAAGGTATCATAGAGGATAAAGACCTCTCTTCCGTGGATGGTCTGACTCTTCTCAGCTTTGGCTTTCTCCACCAGCCGGTCGAGTAGTCCCATGCCTGTTTCGAGGGTGGAGAGGAACGACTGCTCCTCCTCCCTGATCACGCGTTGAATCAGATCCTGTTGCGCCTCCAGTTCGGGGAAGGCACCTCCCATGGTACGGACCAGGGCAGGGACCAGGGTGTGCATAAAGGGCTCCTTCCGGTCGAGATAGGTATATCCGTACCTGACCGCCCTTCGAAGGATCCTGCGGATCACATATCCTGCCTTGTTATTGGAGGGAAGCTGACCGTCTGCAATGGAGAATGCGATGGCCCTCAGGTGGTCGGCCACAACGCGCATGGCCACATCGGTGGACCGGTCCGATCCGTAAGGGGTGCCGGAGAGTCGGGCGATCTCCCCGATAATGGGCTGAAAAAGATCTGTATCGTAACTGGATTTTTTCTGCTGTTTGGCCATGCAGAGCCGTTCAAATCCCATGCCGGTGTCTACATGCTTTTCAGGCAGGTTCTCCAGCTCCCCGCTGGCTTTCCGGTTGAACTGGATAAATACCAGGTTCCAGATCTCGATCACCAGCGGATGGTCGCGGTTGACCAGGTCGCCACCGGGCACCCTCTTTCGCTCCTCTTCATCGCGCAGGTCCAGGTGAATTTCAGAGCAGGGACCGCAAGGTCCTGTATCGCCCATCTCCCAGAAGTTATCTTTTCTGGAGCCATCGAGGATACGATAGGGGGGGAGATACTCCTTCCAGTGGTCATAAGCCTCCTGGTCGCGTTCCACCCCGTCTTTGGGATCACCTTCGAAAACAGTGACATAGATCCGGTCGGTCCCAAGCTTCATTCTTTTGGTGAGGAACTCCCAGGCCCATTCAATCGCCTCTTTTTTGAAATAGTTGCCAAAGGACCAGTTTCCCAGCATCTCGAACATGGTATGGTGGTAGGTATCGTGACCCACCTCTTCCAGATCGTTGTGCTTGCCGGTAACCCGCAGGCATTTCTGGGAATCAGTGATCCTCTTTTCAGAGGGCTTGCGCGTTCCCAGGAAATAGTCCTTGAACTGGTTCATACCCGCATTGGTAAACATCAGTGTGGGATCGTTCTTTAAAACCATGGGGGCAGAGGGGAGAACCAGGTGCTGTTTCTCCTTAAAAAATTCCAGAAATGAGTGTCTGATCTCCTGTGATGTCATCGAA
The DNA here is from genome assembly GCA_023135025.1 of Bacteroidales bacterium. GTDB lineage: Bacteria > Bacteroidota > Bacteroidia > Bacteroidales. The sequence continues at coordinate 1,676 of JAGLTY010000003.1, forward strand.
ATATTTTCTGTTAGATAAAAAAAAAGGTAACCCGGGAAGACAAATTTCGTAAAAAAACCAATAGAGGCGCAAAAATAATTTTTTTGACTAATATTTGGGATATTAATGGTCATTTTCTATTTTTAGCCCCCATAATCGAGAGGATGTTAAGGAAGAAGTACTACATAAACCCGGAAACTCTTCGGTATGAGCGCGTTAAGTTAACGCAAAGGCAGATATTCCGCTATGTGGGACTCTTCTCTTTTGGTCTGATTTCCCTGGCAATTTTGATGAGATATGGATTTGAGCGTATTTTCCCTACGCCCCGGCAAATTATTTATCAACAGGAAAACAGTACGCTAAGGTCCGAATATGCAGCTCTCAACTTCGAGCTACAAGAGGTTGAATCGCAATTGGTTGACCTTAGAAACAGGGACGACCGTTTCTACAGGGCCATCCTGAGCCTGGAACCGGTTCCCAACTCCATCCGCAGTGCGGGTACAGGTGGATCAGTACGCGACCAGCACCTGATGGTGATAAGAGAACCGGGGATGATACTGGATGTATCGCATCGTCTCGATAAGATTTCAAACAAGGTAAGAATCCAGTCGACCAGTCTGGAGAATGTTTATGAGAAGGCTCTGAATACCCAGCACTTCCTGGCATGCAAACCCTCCATCAACCCCATATCACCTGCCGATCCTTACTGGCTCACATCCATCTATGGGTACAGGAACGATCCCTTTAGCGGTAAACGTACTGCCCACCATGGTATCGATATGGCCGGGCCAGTCGGACTTGATATCCACTGTACCGGTGCAGGAACTGTGATTATCTCCCGGCTTAGCGGACACGGGTATGGGAAAGAGGTGGTAGTGGATCACGGTTTTGGCTATACCAGCCGTTATGCTCACCTGCATGACATCTATGTGGAGAAGGGACAAAAACTGAAACGGGGTGAGGTACTTGGGACCTTGGGCAGCACAGGAAGATCGACCGGTCCGCATCTCCATTACGAAATCAGGAAAGATGGGAGGGCAGTGAATCCCACCTATTTTTTCTACGAGAATCTCTCCTCTCAAGAGTACACTCTGCTTGCTTCTCAGGCCAGCTTTCCCGAAGGTCCGTATCAGTCGGTTGCCATGAGCCAGAAATAATTCCTATTTTTGCACAGAATTGTTGGACCGATTTTGTATGAATGGAGCAATCGCAGTTTAAATTTGACCCGGAAGATCTTAATTTCAATAAGCTGGACGATAGTCTGAGCGCACGTATATGGCGCATAGTTATCTATGTGGCAGCAGTGGTGGTGATCGCTGTTCTGCTTAATGTGGTCTATTCACTCTTTTTTGATACGCCCAGGGAGCGACAGATTCGCAGGGAGAATGAGATGCTCCTGGAGCAGTACGAGGTACTCAGCGAGAGAAAGCAGATGGTCGATACTGTGATGCAGGAGGTGGAGCAGATCGACCGGGATATTTACCGTGTGATCTTTGAGACGGAACCGGTACAACCGGGTGAGAGCAAGGCTACCGGATTGACCTATCAGAACCTTCTGAGGACCCCGGATGAGGAGATTGTAACTACCTCAGCATGGAAACTGGATTCCATGATCGGCCATTTGAACCAGACCGAATCCATGTATGATATGTTGATGATCAAGGGGGAGAACCGCAATGAGATGCTTCCGGCCATTCCGGCCATCCAGCCTATCGAGAACCACGACCTGACCCTGATCGCTTCAGGTTTTGGTCACCGCATTCATCCCATCTATAAGATTCCCAAAATGCACAACGGGATCGATTTTTCTGCCCCTGTGGGTACTCCCGTTTATGCCACGGGAGATGGACTGGTGCGGACCGTAACCCGTTCGGCACGTGGACTGGGAAACCAGATTCTGATCGACCATGGCTTTGGTTACCGCACCCTCTATGCATGCATGGACGAGCTGAATGTGAGGCAGGGAGAGCGGGTGAAGCGGGGCGATCTGATCGGCACGGTGGGCAATACCGGCCTGAGTGTGGCACCCCACCTTCATTATGAGGTGCATCTGAACGGTGAACCGATGAACCCTATAAACTATTTTTTCCTGGAGCTTTCGCCCGGTGAATATGACCGGCTGATTGAGATATCGATGATGTCGGGACAGTCTTTTGATTAATACACTTTTTTGGTATATTGCACCAGTATGGAGAGATTCTGTTTTAACCCCCAAACACTGTCCTACCAGAAGATCGAACTCAGCCAGAGGCAGAAATTTTTGCGCTTTCTGGTTTTTTTAGGACTCTCTCTCTCCATTTCCACCGCATTTCTGTTTTTCAGGGACCAGCATATGCAATCACCCCAAATTGAAAATCTTGAGGTCACCCAACAGAAGATTACCTATGAACTGAACCTGATGAACAGGGATTTTGAACACTACAAGAGCACTCTTAATCAGGTGGCTTTTAATGATGATAATATCTACCGGGTCTATTTCGGGGTGCAGCCATGGTCTATCAGGAGTGTGGGTGTGGGGGGATCGCAAAAATATAGTTGGCTTCAGCAGCACAAATATGCAGATCTTCTGAGAGAGACCTACCTCAATATTGACCAGATCGAACGAAAACTGGTGATGCAATCCACCTCCTTTGATGAAGTGATCGCTCTGGCCTGGACCAAGGAGGAGTGGATGGCAGCACGACCCGCCATTCAACCCATTGGGATGAAGGATCTGGTTAGGTTCGGATCCTCTTTTGGAACACGGATGCATCCCATCCTGAAGGTGGTCAGGCCCCATGAAGGAATTGACCTGACCGCACCCCGGGGAACCAATATCTATGCTACTGCAGATGGAGAGGTGCTCCAGGCGGGTTACAGGGCCGGTGGCTTCGGAAAAAAGGTACTGCTCGATCACGGATATGGATACCGCACGCTGTATGGCCATTGCGATGAGATTCTCGTGGAGGCCGGGCAGCAGGTTAAAAGGGGAGAGGTAATTGCCAGGGTGGGAAGCACCGGGCTCTCCAAGTCGCCCCATCTCCACTACGAGGTTCATGTGAACGGCCGCCCGGTCGATCCCATAAACTATTATGCCAACGACCTTTCGGCCAAAGAGTTTGAGCATATGATCGACATGCTCTCCAACGCCGATCCTTCATTTGATATAAACTGATCCAAAGTGCAGCGTATGAGGCTGGTGGTTGCAGGTTTTGTGATGTTGTTCGCTCTCACTTTGCAGGCGCAGGATCCCGATTCGCTTTCGCATACGCAATCTGACACATTGATGAAACCGGGACCCGTTTTTCTCCCCGCCCCACTTTCGGGATACTGGAGTCAGGATACCCTATTGGATTCTGGCGAGCTGGAGGTGATTTTCGATAGCCTCGAAGTTTTTATTGAAGCTGAACCGTTGACCGATTCTATGCTCTGGAGCTATCTCTACCTGGACGATTCTCAGGAGGCGGACCCCCTGACCATTATTGGCACTGGCGATATCATGCTGGGAACCAGCTATCCATCCGAAAGTTATCTGCCACCCGGTCAGGATTGTAGCCCCATACTGAGACCGGTGCATGATGTTCTTCAGTCGGGGGACCTGCTTTTTGGGAACCTGGAGGGGGTTTTCTGTTCGGAGGGAGGAACACCAAAAAAATGTAAGGACCTGACCAAATGCTATGTATTCAGAATGCCTGATCATTTTTTGTCATGTATCCTGGATGCGGGTTATGATCTGCTAAGTGTGGCCAATAACCATGTGAACGACTTTGGTTTGGCAGGCAGGGCATCCACAGCCGCACTGCTCGATTCGTCGGGGGTTGCCTATGCAGGATTTGTGACCCATCCATGGACCCTGTTTGAAAAGGGAGGGGTGACTTACGGATTTGCAGCTTTTGCTCCCAACCGGGGGACCATGGATCTGAAGGATTATGACCGGGCTGCTGAAATTACCGCCATGCTCGATTCCATGGCCGATGTGGTGATTATCTCCTTTCATGGTGGCGCAGAGGGAAAGGAACACCAGCATGTTGTGCGTGGTGATGAGGAGTACCTGGGGCACAACCGGGGTAGTGTATACCATTTTGCACACAGGGTGGTGGATGCAGGCGCCGATGTGGTATTTGGACACGGGCCGCATGTGACAAGGGCGGTTGAGTTGTACTCAAACCGGTTGATCTGTTATAGTTTGGGGAATTTTGCCACCTACAGGCGCTTTAACCTGAGGGGTCCCAATGGAATTGCCCCCATCGTAAAGGTGACCATCGACAGGGAGGGCAGGTTCCTGCGGGGAGAGGTGGTCTCCATCTATCAACCGGGAGAGGGGGGCCCGAGGGTTGACCCTGCCGGCAGGGCAGTAGCAAAGCTGAAAGAGCTGACTGAATTTGATTTCCCGGGTCAGGAGCTGCTGGTGGATAGTGATGGGATTCTGTGGAAGAGGTAGTTCGCACGACTCTAATACGGTTTGATTCTACAGCGGAAATGATTAAATTGAACTCTGTTTTACTGAAAACTAGTGCCATATGCCTTATAAAGAAACCAAAGTTGAAAAACTCTATTACTCCATCGGAGAGGTGGCAAAAATGTTTGATGTCAACACCTCCCTGATCAGGTTCTGGGAGAAGGAGTTTGATATCATCAAACCAAAAAAGAACAAAAAGGGCAACCGGCTTTTTACCAAGAAGGATATCGACAATTTTCATATTATCTATCATCTGGTAAAGGAGAAGGGGATGACCCTCAAGGGAGCCAGGAAGAAGATGAAGGAGAACAAGGAGGATACAGAACACAATTTTGAAATCGTCAGGTCCCTGGAACAGATCAAGGAGATGCTCACAGACCTGGTTTCATGATACCACTCAGGGAGATTACCGGCTACCTGGAGGGCCTGGCACCACTCTCTCTCCAGGAATCGTACGATAATTCAGGATTGCAGGTAGGCGATCCCGGCATGGAAGTGACCGGGATACTGGTGGCACTGGATGTGACCGAAGAGGTGTTGCTGGAAGCGGAAAAACTGGGGTTTAACCTGGTAGTAGCTCATCATCCTATAATTTTTGCGGGACTTAAATCAATTACCGGGAGAAAGGGGCCCGAGCGTATCGTGAAACTGGCCATTCAGAAAGATATAGCCATCTACAGCGGCCATACCAACTTTGATGCCATTTCAGGTGGGGTGAACAGTGCACTGGCAAACAGATTGGGGCTGGTTGACCAGCAGATTCTGGCTCCTGTGAGTGGAGAGCTGAAGAAGGTGGTGGTCTATGTGCCACATGCACAATTGGAGCAGGTGCGGCAGGCCATGTTTGATGCCGGGGCCGGAGAGATAGGCGCATACGATAGCTGCAGTTTTAATATAGAGGGTACAGGGACCTTCAGGGGAGGAGAAGGGAGCCATCCGTTTGCAGGTGAAACCGGGGTGTTTCACCAGGAACCGGAGACCAGGCTGGAGACCATTATTCCTGCCAGCCTGGCGGGCAGGGTAGTCAGGGCCATGACTGCAGCACACCCCTACGAAGAGGTGGCTTATGATATCTATCCACTGGATAACCAGGATCCCCGGAGGGGCATGGGGATGATTGGCCAACTGGAGGATCCTATGGAGGAAGAGCTCTTCCTGGGATTTCTAAAGGACCGTTTCAGGGCCGGTGTTATCAGGCATACCATCCTGCTGGGAAAACCAGTGAGAAAGGTGGCTGTTTGCGGCGGATCGGGCAGTTTCCTGCTGGGAAAGGCAAAAGCTGCCGGGGCAGATGTTTTTGTGACGGGCGATATGAAATACCATCAGTTTTTTGAAGCTGAGGGGAAGATTGTGGTGATGGATATCGGTCATTTTGAAAGTGAGCAGTTTACACGGGAGCTTTTTTATGATCTACTTATGAAAAAATTCCCTAAATTTGCAGTCCGTTTATCGGAAACAGAAAAAAATCCAATTAAATATTTTTAGTAAATGGCGAAAGCAAAAAAAGGTGCAGAAGTTGCAGAGATGACAGTTGCTGAGAAATTGAAAGCGTTGTATGACCTGCAGCTGGTAGATACTGCCATAGATAAAATCAGAATCCTTCGCGGGGAGTTACCCCTTGAGGTTCAGGATCTTGAAGATGAAATTGAAGGACTGCAGACCAGGGTTTCCAAGTATGATGATGACATAGAAAGTCTGGAGAAATCCATCAGTGGGAAGAAGCATGAGATTTCCAAGTCCCAGGAGCTTATCAAGAAATACGAGGAGCAGCAGAACAATGTAAGGAACAACCGGGAGTATGACTCTCTCTCCAAGGAGATTGAGTTCCAGACCCTTGAAATTGAACTTTCTGAAAAGCGCATCCGTGAGTTTACTGTTCAGATTGACGAAAAGAAGGTGGTTATAGGGGAGTCGACCGAGGTGTTGGAAGGACGTAAACTGGACCTGGAGAATAAGAAGAAGGAGCTGGAGGATATTATCGATGAGACCAAAAAGGAGGAGAGTGTGATGGAGAAGAAGTCAGCCGGTCTGGAGGCTATTATCGAGGAGCGTCTGATTTCGGCCTATAAGAAGATCAGGTTAAATGCCCGCAACGGACTGGCTGTTGTGCCGGTTGAACGTGATGCATGTGGCGGATGTTTTAACAAGATTCCTCCCCAGCGTCAGCTGGATATTGCATCCCGGAAAAAGATTATCGTCTGTGAATATTGCGGACGAATCCTGGTGGATTCCAGGGACAATGAGGCGGGGAAATAGCCCTCTATGGAGTGATCACCTCCCCGTGCCCTTCTAAGCGGGATCGGGTATCTTCCAGGAATTGAGTCATTTTACTCCAATCCTCCGCAGACATATCCGAAAGGGTTGCGGAAGCAGGATCAAGATTAGCAGGCACCAGCGTAAAGCGGGTGCCTTTTTTTGTGACCGGTTTCCATACCCATACCGGCAGGTAGGCATAACTGGCGATCTCATGTGGTTCCTTTGACAATACCATCTCGAAGAGGATACCTCCGTTCCGGTACCTGTTGCGCTGGTTGGAGACCAGGTTGCCCATGGAGTAAACCACCAGGTCTCCCGCTCCCTCACCCCGGATGGGTTGGACCACATGGGGGTGGGAACCGATAACCGCATCGGCACCATGTTTAAACAGAAAGGCAGCCAGCTCCTTTTGCTGTTGGGACTCTGTAAGCTGGTACTCATTGCCCCAGTGCATGGTAACCAGGATAAAATCGGGTTGTGCCGTTTTTGCTTTTTGAAGATCTTCCCTGATCTGTGCTCTGTCGATGCGGTTGACTATCGCAGGTGGGCGGTCCTTGATCCCGTTGGTTCCATAGGTGTAATTCAGCAGGGCGATCCGTATCCCGTTCTTCTCTATAATCAGGGGATAGTAGGTGGACCGTGAATCCGGATCGGGAAAGGTGCCGGTTTGAATGATTTGCTCTTGATCAAGTACCTCAATGGTTCGAACCAGCCCGTTCCGACCCCTGTCCAGTGCGTGGTTGTTGGCATTGACAAGGATGTCAAACCCGGCCCATTTCAGGGCGCCCGCAAGTTGATCTGGACTTGAGAATGCCGGATAGCCTTTGTGAGGCGTCCCCGCAAAAGTGACCTCCAGATTCCCGATGACCAGGTCGGCTTCTTGCAGGTAGGGCCGCAGGTATTGAAAACAGGGTTTATAGTCATAGCCGGGTTCACCGGTGGCCAGAGCCGAGGCGATCTGGGTGTCGTGACCCATAATGTCGCCTGTAAAAACCAGTTTCAACTGCGACTGTTGTGCGGCGGCGGCCAGACAAAAACAGAGCCCCGCTGTCATGATCCAGCTTCCCTTCAAGGCGGTGTTGTTAACCATTAGCGGGGATTAATATAGCAATAAGTTGCCACTTTAGGAAAGAGGATACTACCAGCTTCCGCCGGCGCCGCCACCACCAAAGGCGCCGCCACCACCACCGGAGAAGCCTCCAAAACCGCCGCCAAATCCTCCACTTCCGGACGAGAAGTTGCCAAAGCTGCCTGTGTGCCGGTTGCCTGACATCATTCCCAGGGCCAACCACAACGGCAGGTTGCTACGTCCCATGCCTGCGCTTCTTCTCCTTCCTCCGAAGATAATTGAGAAGAGGATGATCATGAAAATAACTCCTCCAAATGTGGATGCTCCACCCGAGGAGGTCTGTTTCCTGTACTGGTCGGCAGTGAATTTACCGTCGAGCAATGAGATCATCACATCGGTGGCCGCATCAATTCCTGCATAGTACTCTCCGTTCTTAAAATTGGGAATTATCTCGCTCTGCACGATCCGTGAGGCAATGGCATCGGGGATATACTCTTCCAGTCCATACCCGGTGGAGATAAAGACATCCCTCTCCTGCATATCTACAACCATCAGCAGGCCGTTGTCCTTTCCCTGCTGCCCCACACCCCACTCTTCACCGATCATGGGTGCCAGCATGGAGGCGGGATACCCCCCGTTGTCATCCAGGGTCACCACAAAGATCTGGGTGGAGGTGCGGTACTCAAATTCATTCAGTTTTCTCTCCAGTGCATCTGCTTCTGCACTGCTGAACACACCCGCATAGTCGTTCACCCAGGATTGGGGTGCCGATGGTACCGGGAGCATCTCCTGTGCTGTGCTCCATAACGGGAGCAATAGCAGGAGAGATATGGCTATAATTACCGGTTTTTTCATTGCGCTTCTCCTCCAAATGATATTTCGTCCGACAACTCATTGACATCCCCATCCTGGTAGGGGAAGTGTTTTTTCAGGGCCTGGCCGGCCATCAGGATGCCCTCCTTGAGCCCGGTGGCAAATTCACCCTCCATAAAGTGACCCAACATGGTCGATTTGATAGTGTCCCAGAAATCGTCGGGGGTGACCGCATTAACCCCTGCATCGCCCAGGATGGCAAACTTGTGATCCTTCACCGCCAGGTAGAAGAGCACTCCATTGCGCTTCTCGGTTTTTTGCATCTCCAGCTTTCCGAACCACCAGGATGCCCGGTCCATCACATCCTCTTTGCAGTGGTTATCAATATGCACCCGGATCTCGCCCGAAGTGTTGAGTTCGGCCTCTTTTACAGCTGATTTGATCAGCTCCTTCTCCTCTTTGGAGAAAAAATTCACAGCGTTCATAGCTTCTCTATTTTACCACTAAAACTCAACAACAGGTGCGGTTTCACTACCGGCAACAGCCTCAAAATATCCCTTCTTCTCAAACCCCTGGCTGTTTGCAACGATGCTGGCCGGGAATCTTCGGATGGATGTATTGAATCCCCGTGTAATCTCGTTGAATTTTCTCCGTTCCACCGCTATGCGGTTTTCGGTGCCCTCCAACTGGGCCTGGAGCTCCAGGAAGTTCTGGTTGGCCTTCAGTTCGGGATAGCGTTCAACGGTCACCAGAAGCCTTGAGAGGGCCGAGCTGAGTCCGTCCTGTGCCTGCTGGAAGGCAGCCAGCGACCCGGGAGTGATGTTGGACGGGTCGATGGTTACACTGGTGGCCTTGGCACGCGCCTCGATTACCTGGGTAAAGGTCTCCTGTTCATGTTCGGCATACCCCTTGACTGTACTGACCAGATTGGGGATCAGGTCGGCCCGCCGCTGGTATACATTCTCCACATTGGCCCACTGACCCACAATGCCCTCTTCCAGTGTCACAAATCCGTTATATGTTCTGATGCCCCAACGAATGGTTCCCAGTACGACTACAATAAGGACCACGACAACGATGATCCAGGTTCTGTTTTTCTTTTTCATATTGATCTTGATTAATCATTTACAGTTTAGAAAGAGTAAATATAATCAATGTCCAGCTTCCTGCTGTTGGAATGGCTAAATATCGGTGAAAAATCGATCAAAACAGGAGATGATGTGAACGCCTGTTGTCTCTTTATGAAAGCATTTGGATGCCATGTGTTTTATAACCCCCTGTTCACCTTCCCGGCTGGATTTTGATTTTTGTACTTTTGGGTCACAATATAAAGTTTGAGTGAAGATGAATCCAGAACAATTCAAAGCTGCCATCCTGGAGGGGATTCCAGCACAACTGCCGCCACAACAACTACCTGACCCGGGGCTGAACCATGCTCCCAGGCGAAAGGATATTCTGACACCTGCAGAGAAAAATCTGGCACTCCGGAACGCCCTCAGGTATATACCGAAGCAACACCATCCGGTGATGGTAAAGGAGTTTGCTGCCGAACTGGAGAAATTTGGCCGGATCTATATGTACCGTTACAGGCCCTCATATGCCATTTCGGCCCGCAGCCTGGATGCATACCCACACCGATCACTGCAGGCGGGGGCCATCATGGTGATGCTCTCCAACAATCTGGACCATCTGGTGGCGCAACACCCCGACGAGTTGATTACCTATGGAGGAAACGGTGCCGTTTTTCAGAACTGGGCCCAGTACCGGCTCACCATGAAGTACCTGGCAGAGATGACCGACGAGCAGACCCTGGTACTATATTCGGGACATCCCATGGGCCTATTTCCCTCCCACAGGGAGGCACCCAGGGTGGTGGTTACAAATGGGATGGTGATCCCTAACTACTCGGGACAGGACGATTATGAGCGGATGAATGCGTTGGGGGTCTCCCAGTATGGACAGATGACCGCCGGCTCCTTTATGTATATCGGTCCCCAGGGCATTGTTCATGGGACCACCATTACGGTATTGAATGCCGGCAGGTTCAGACTGAAGGGCGGCGATGGAACCCTGGCAGGGAAGGTGTTTGTCACCTCCGGACTGGGAGGAATGTCGGGTGCCCAGCCCAAAGCCACGGTGATTGCGGGAGGAATCTGCGTGGTAGCTGAAGTGAACCCGAGGGCCACTGTCTTGCGTCATTCCCAGGGCTGGGTGGATGAGGTCTTTACCGACCTGGAACTGCTCTCCGAAAGGATTGAAAAGGCGCGTCAAAACAGGGAGGCAGTCTCCCTGGCCTACCAGGGCAATGTGGTGGATCTTTGGGAGTATCTGCTCGAAAAGGAGATCCCGGTGGAGCTGGGATCCGACCAGACCTCCCTTCACAATCCGTTTGCCGGTGGATACTACCCGGCCGGAGTCGACTTTGAAGAGGCCAACCGGATGATGGCCGATGAGCCGGAAAGGTTTAAGGAGGCGGTCTATGCTTCTCTGCGCAGGCATGTAAAGGCCGTAAACGGACTGGTTGGGAAGGGGATGTATTTCTGGGATTACGGGAACGCCTTTTTGCTGGAGTCTGGCAGGGCTGGAGCCGATGTTTTCCAAAAGGATGGAACCTACCGGTACCAGTCGTATGTTCAGGCGATCATGGGACCGCTCTTCTTTGATTATGGATTTGGTCCCTTCAGGTGGGTCTGCACCTCATCGGACCCCAAAGATCTGGCGGTAACTGACCGCATTGCGGCTGAGGTGCTGGAGCAAATGGCCGCTGAGGCACCTGAAGAGATCAGAGGACAATTGGAGGACAACCTGCACTGGATCAGGGAGGCAGAGGGTCACCGGATGGTGGTGGGATCGCAGGCCCGGATCCTCTATGCCGACAGCCAGGGACGTATTGCTATTGCAAAGGCATTTAACAGGGCCATCAGAGAGGGGGAGATCTCGGCACCGGTTGTACTGGGTCGCGACCACCACGATGTGTCGGGGACCGATTCTCCATACAGGGAGACCTCCAATATTTACGATGGTTCGGCTTTTACTGCCGATATGGCGGTTCAGAATGTGATCGGGGACGCCTTTCGGGGGGCCACCTGGGTCTCGCTGCACAATGGCGGTGGAGTGGGCTGGGGAGAGGTGATCAATGGTGGTTTTGGCATGTTGCTGGATGGTACTTCCGAGGCGGATCGCAGGCTGGAGGGGCTGTTGCACTGGGATGTAAACAACGGGATTGCAAGAAGAAGCTGGGCCAGAAATGATGGGGCCATCCGTTCCATTGAGCGGGAGATGAAGCGTACGCCCCTGTTGAAGGTGACGCTGCCAAATCTGGTGGATGACAGCCTGCTGGAAGATGATGGGCTGTGGAAAGATCTCTGACCCGGATTTTATTCTTCAAAAACCAGTTTATAGGGCCTCGAAATGGATGCTTCCAGCTGGTGCAAACTGATGTTCCTGCTGTAGCGAACCTGCTCCTTTCCTTCAAAGTAAATCAGGATGGTGGGAATGGTAAAGACCCTGAACTGTCCGGAGATCACCGGACTCTTCTCGATATCCACATAATGCGACACCATCAACGGGAACTGCTCATGCAGCAATTCTGTCACCTTTGGCCTGAGCACTTTACAAACCGAGCAGGAATCGCTGGAGAGATAGAGCAACACCCCTTTCTCGGTTGCGATTTTATCCTCTAAATCTTTGATATTGTAGATCCCTTCCATACCTAATAATCCTCTTCGTGGAGTAGTACCAGCATGCATTCGGCCAGAGGTTCGATCCCTTCCCGCTGAAGGCGGGCCATAAACTCAGGGTTGACGGTGCCGGGATTGAAAATCACCCGTTTCGGCTTCAGTGAGATAATGTAGTCGTAGTAGTCCGATTGCCTGGAAGAGCCGATATAGATGGATACGGTGTGGACTCCGTCGATAGGTGGCATGCCCACCTGGATCTCTTCATCTACGATCAATCCCTCTTTGAAACCCACGGCCACCACCTCCTGGTCGTGACGCAACAGGCTTTTTACAGCTTTGTGTGAAAACCTGACAGGATTGGGACTGGCACCCAGGACCACTGTTTTTTTTCGATCTGCCAAACGGGTTGCTGATTTTTGGATCAGACAAAGATAACCAATCCCGGGCAATAGGAAAATAGTTGAATAGGGAACTGAAAGTCACGAGGCGATAGCCGAGTAAATAGTGCCTGGTTATTTCGTATGGTTACAGGGAACGGATCAGCACCACAGCATAGGCCGAAACTCCCTCTTCACGTCCGGTGAAACCAAGTTTCTCTTCGGTGGTGGCCTTGATGGAAACCTGACCCTCTTGAAGGCCAAGCTGTTTTGCTATTTCCTTCTGCATCTGCGGGATGTAGGGTTTCACCCTGGGGGTCTGCAGACAGATGGTGCTGTCGATGTTGCCTATCTCATATCCCCCGGAGGCCAGAAGCTCCCCGGTTTTTTGTAGCAGGATGGTACTGGCAATCCCTCTGTATGTCTGGTCGGAATCGGGGAAGTGGGTACCGATATCGCCCAGGGCTGCTGCTCCAAGAATGGCATCGCAGATGGCATGAAGCAATACATCAGCATCGGAATGACCCACAGATCCTTTGTGATGTGCTATCTCAATACCTCCCAGCCAGAAGGGGATCCCCTCCTCCAGGCGGTGCACATCATATCCGAAACCAATCCGGAAGTTCATGGATCTGCTTTTATAAATTCAGGTCTGCAAAGTCAAAGCCCAGTGTAAACCTGAGGGTGTTGGCCAGTGGACTGTTCTGACCGTTGGTGGGAACAAGGTAGGCAAAATCGAGGGCAAATACATTGAGTTTCAATCCAACACCCACTGTGAAATATTTTCTGTTCCCCTTGGAGGCGTACTCGTAAAAGTAACCTGCCCTGATGGCAAACTGGCTCCTGTACCAGTACTCCACACCGGCACTGTAGGCGATCTCGTGCAACTCCTCTGAGAGTACGCTGTAGTTGCCATTGCTACGGAGCACACCCGGTGCATCGTAGAAGGACTGCACCATTCCCATTACGGTTGAACCCGGTGCCTCTTTCCCCCGGATCACTTCCAGCTCGTTGGTGGCAGTGTCCAGTTCCATATCCGGAGGAGTGGGAACCAGTAGCTTATTCACGTCCAAATTGAAGGAGACCGTATTATACTCGTCGATATTGTAGCTGAACCTTCCCCCGATCCGCATGTTGGTGGGGATGGGTGTTTTGTCGGAATCCACACTGTAGGAGATGGGTGTACCCATGTTGGTAAGACTGATCCCCGCGGCCCAATCTCCGTCGCTGGAACCAACATTCACTTCATTCTGGTAGTAAAAACCGAGGTCCGCAGCAAAGGATATTCCTGCCTTTGTGGCCTGTCCGTCCGAGGTCACCTGACCGCTGGTAAGATCGGAACGGATAAAACGGAAGGCGATCCCCCCGGAAAAGTTATCGGTAAAGAGCCTGGAATACCCTGCATCCACTGCAAATTCGTTGGGATTATACTGTCCGGCAAAGCTTCCGTCAATATTGGTGAAGGTGATGTTTCCCAGGGAGAAGTAGCGCAGGGAGGTGCTGATCACCTGCTGTTCATCCACCCTGAAAAACCCGGTCAGGTAGGCCAGGTTGATATCGGGGATCAGGTTTCTGAGCCATGGTGTATAGGAGATGGCAAAGCCCCCCTTACTGTCAAGGAAAGCGTATTTACCAATGTTCCAGTGCTGTGAATTTACATCGGGTGTGGAGGCTGCGCCCACATCGCCCATGGCCCCTGCTCTTGAATCGGGAGCAATGGTCAGAAACGGTACAGCAGTCTGAATGGCATTCAGTTCGGCCCCTCCAAGTTCTCCAGTATCTATCTGACCTGAAATATTTGAGGAAACCAGTATGAATGAACCGGTTATCAAAGTAATCAATCCTGCTTTTAATCTAAAGAGCATCTGTTTTGTATTGGTCTGCAAATATAGCATATAAATATAACTTGTTCTGGCTTGGTGCCATCGTCTTTTAGTACGTACCCCGGTCTGTTTTAGTATGCAAAGCGACCATTATTTTTCATCTTTACCTGGCGATGATCAGTTTTCCGGCCGATGAGGCGACCTCTCCTTCATCTGTGCTCAGTGTGGCCCTGTAGATATATACTCCGCCCCCCATTGCAGCCCCCCCTGAGGAGGTACCATCCCACATCACCGGTTCCAGCCTGTATCCGGGCGAGTCGATCTGACTGTCGATGATCCGGACCATCTCACCGGAGAGGTTGTGGATGGTCAGCACCAGTCTCAGGTTGCTGTCGGGCCGGTTGTGCGTTATACTGAACCAGGTGCGGTCGAAAAAGGGATTGGGGTAGTTGAATATCTGTTCCATCAGCATCTCTTCCGATTCCACTACCACAAAATCGAGGCTCGATTCGGTCGAATTGTTATGGATATCCCAGATCTTTACAGTGACCGTATGGGCTCCCGGCTCCAGATTGCTGTAGGGGTACCTGATGACGCCTGAATTGTAGCTGTCGATATTGGCCTGGTAAAATTCGTTTAGAATCACAGAGTTGATCCGGTCGTCATTCAGGGTGGCTGTCAGGTCGTGACCAATGCCGTTCCCGGTGGTGTTGATGCCATAGTTGTCCGAAACATATGCCAGCAGCTCCGGATGGGGATCGGTGATTCCACCCGAAACAAAAAAGGAGTCATTTATAAAGAGATCAATCACTGGAAGTTCATTGTCAGTGACATTGTCAGTCCCGATCCCCCCTACAATGAAACCTTCAAATGACCCATGGGCATCACTCTCCTGGTTGTTGCTGTAGTAGCTGATCTTCCCGGGGCCGTAGGCATAGTTGATATCCTTGGGAATGTAGAATCCAAAACTGAACCGTCCATCGGTCACCGTGGCCTCCCCGCTGTAGAGGATATTGTTTCTGGCCGTGAAAGTAAATGCCGATCCGCCATCATTGGAGAGGGTCTCTACCGTTCTCATTTTATCGAACACTTTGGGGTAGACCACGCCGTTGAAACTGTTCATGAACTGGCTCTCTTCACTCTCCAGGTGTCCCGCCACGGTCACCCACTGGAAGGCGGAGAGTGTATCGTTCTCCTGGGATGCGGCAGTGCCATTGATGGAGTCGGTCACCACCCTGTGCCTGGGATAGGTGAGTCGCAGTGAGGGATCTCCCAGTAGTGTAAAATTACGTTTATTGATCCCCGCTCCTGTATTGTTTTTGCTGTATATGATGATATCGCCCAATCGATGGTTCTGCTGATTGGCATCCTTCTCAAACGCCACCTCAAAGAATCTTTCATTAAGTGCATGGTTGGGACCCGAATAGACCAGCCGGGTGGTGGTAAACAGGCCAATACCACCCCCTTCAGTGTTGAGAAGCACATGTTCTCCTGCGGTGGTTACCTCCAGGTCCTCCGAACGATCGTACTCGTCATACCTGCTGAATTCGCAGGTGGCTGTTATAAAGAGCGGCAGCATCTCTTTGTTGCTCCAGGAGCGGATATCATTTGAGGTGATGATCTTTTCATGGGCAAGTCCCTGGGTTCCGCCATGACCGGTATAATTGATGATCAGTGCACCCCGGTTTACCTGGTCGTTGAAGGCTCTGGTTACATCGGGATAACTGGTACCGGTCGAGAGCTCCTCCTGCGGATAGGCATCCAGGTAGATCTTATTGATATTGTATGCCGGGTAGTGGTCCGTCACATAGGTTGCCAGTTCATCGGCCTGCCGCATATGAATGTTGGCATCTTCATCGTCGCCGATAAAGCAGAGCTGGTTTCGCCATCCGCCCTGTTTGTCCGGGTTGCTGTAACCGATAATTTTCTCCACCAGGGTTGCAGCCTCCTCACTGTCAGATGCCGGAAGGCGTCCGATCCCTATATCCAGGAGTCCGTCATACATCTGTTCATCGGTGTCGAGCAGACCATAATAATCATCGGAGACATAGGAGCTGGTGGGGGAGAGAGACTCTTCCGACTGGTAGGTGAGGATCAGGTTGGTATTGAACTGTTTCTCTTCACTACCACGGTTGTCGTACGATCCGTCGCCCATCAGGAGCAGATACCTGCAGCTGTTGCCTGTCCCGCCCGACCGGTCGTAGAACATCTTCATGAAATTGCGAATGGCTGTCACATCGGGTGTGCCGGAAGAGAATTCATTGAATACCTGCTGCTGCGTCACCACTGTTACATCCATACCATCGTTCTCCCTTCGGAATTCAGCAAGTATGTTTGCCTTTTCAAGAAAGAGCTCCGGAGTGAGAATAACCATTTCCGGATGATTTAACCCATGCAGATCCTGGTTCTTCACCGATCCCAATCCCTCTCCGTTATAGGCGGGGGTGGGGTAGCTGCCTTCGGGCCGAAAAGCAATGAACTCCCTGTGGCCGTTGGTCTCAATGGTGAAACTGGCAACGGAACCAGCAAGCGTGTAGGCGATGTTTTGAGGGTGTCCGGGATCGGTGACCTCCCAGATGATCATACCATTGATTGCACTGTTCACCCTGAACTGACTGATATTGCCGGGTCCGGCACTTCTGGAGTCTCTGAAGGCCAGCTGGTTGCCTGAAAGTGAAAGGTTTGCTCTGCCGTTGATGGTGATGGCGTTGAGCCACCCCTCAGAGTTGGCATCGGGGCGGTTGTATGTCACTGTAACGGTTAGTTCATCCCGGGCAGGCTGATAACTGAACTGTTTCGAGGTTTCATATGCATAGGTTGATGTGTAGTGGCTCAGATTGGTCCCGCTTACGGTGAGTGTTCCCAACAGGTCATTGTTTGCGCTTATGGAAAAGGTGGAGCTGACACCCGAACGGGCTGCAGCCACTGTCCGGATGGTTACCGGCTCCCCTTCAACTCTTCCCTCTATGTCAAAGGGATAGTTCTCTGTGAGGTTCACATTAAACAGATCGCCGTACCACTCTCTGCCCGAGTGAATCAGGTTATAGGTCTCATCTTCGTGAAAGTCGCGGAAATCATATGATGTTACAGTATGGGTGGCTGTCCCGGTACTTAATTCCGCATCTTCGGGGGCCTCTGCCTCTCCTTTGCTGCCGGTCAGAAAGTAATAGCCTTTCCAGGAGTAGGTGTGCAACTGGTGCAGATAGATTCCACTCCCTTCATCAAAATGCCAGCTCACCGGACCGTTGGCATAGAAGAGGATATGATCGCCCGGGCCAAACAACCCGTCCGTTCCCTTATGGATGTAAAGGGGAAGTGCCTCCAGGTCGTCTGTATACCCCTGGGAAAATTGTTCCGGGAGAAGCCTGGCGCCGGATCCGTATATCCTGACTGTGGCCGGGTTCTGGAGACCAATCTCCTGGAGTTGCTCATAGGTCAGTTTATGTATGCCACTTTCCTCTACTGAAATCCTGTGCCAGCTACCCGAAGCCAGCATGGAATGTCCTTCCCAGCTCCCGGCAATGGCACTCTTCAGTGGTGCCAGGGGAGCTTCCTGCTCCAGATCGATCTCAAAACGATCCACCTTGTGCACCGAACCATCGGGTTGCCTGACAAAAGGCAGAACCTTCACCATAACAAAGGATTTTCCGGCTTCCCTTTCAAGTGAGTACTCCAGCAGCGGACTCTTTTTCAGATGCGACTGATCGATTCCCCGAAGGGTTTCAGCAGCCATTTCAGTGGTTTTGGTGACCTTCACGGTTACCACCGGCAACATACCTTCTGCTGTCCATTCTATTTTTCTGGTGAAATAAGGTAACGTATTCTCACCATCCTCGTATAATGCATTTGGAAAGAAATGATGGATATCCTTTCTATTCCACTGAATGTTAACATCTTCAGTTTGAGAATGAAGCAGAATTACGGGGTAAATGAGTATGAGGAAAAAAAGCTTTCTCATAAAAAAAGTATAAACAGCTGCTAAAATATGTATTTAAACGTTGAATTTGACGTTCATAGTATGTAATCCTTACAAAACAGCAGGCTATTTTTTGTAAGGATGTCAGGGTGTTAGAATATTAGACTATAATAACAGAATTGAGGTGAGGAAGGTTGCAAAAGAACATAGCATTTTGGTGGGGATGGCAGGAGTACTGCTTATCCTCTCTACCGATGCTGCTGCACAGGATCCAGCATTCTCGCAATTCTATGCCAACCCCCTTTATATGAATCCTGCCATGGCCGGTGTGGAGGGCCCTGCGAAGGTCTACCTGGGATATCGGAATCAGTGGCCGGGAGCCACCAGTCCATATGTAACATATCACGCTTCCTTCGAACAGTATATAGAACCCCTGCAGGGCGGGGTGGGAATCCATATAAACAACGACCGGCAGGGCGGAGGGGTTTTCAATACACTTTCGCTGGATGCCATCTATGCATATCACCTGCAGGTCTCCTCAGATCTGATGATAACCGGCGGGTTCCAGGCTTCGGTGGGGCAGAGGAACATGGATCCCACTGATCTGGTACTTCCCTCAGATCTTGCCGGGGCAGGTATAACCACACTTACACCCTATTCAAAGTTATTTCCTGATTTTGCAGTGGGATTTGGAGGATTTTATAAGAGCTTATATGGTGGGGTTGCTGTTCATCACCTGTTGGAGCCATATTCGTCTCCTTCTGAGGATCCGAATACCAGGTTGTCGAGGAGATATACAGCCCACCTGGGGGCCATCATTCCTGTATATGAAAGAAGGCTGGGTAAGGAGGTATTGCAGCTCTCGCCCAATCTGGTGTTTATTCAGCAGGATATTTATCAACAATTGAATTATGGATTGGAGGTACTTTACAGGGGGATTATTATTGGAACCTGGTTCCGTCAGGACCTACTGTTCTCTTATGGTACAGCAATCTTCTCAGCAGGCTATAGTACCGGCCAGTTCAGGATCCGGTACAGTTATGATGCCAAACTCTCACCACCCGATTTGCATATACCCACACTTGGGGCGCATGAGTTATCGATGGTGGTAATATTTGAAAACCTAAACAAATCAACGAAACACAGGGCAATAAAATGTCCTAAAATTTAGTTACTTTTGTTAGACGTTTCTTTAATATTTATTTTAGTCAAGTTTATAATTGAAAAATACGAAGCCATGAAAATGATGATGAGACTGTTCCCTGTATTGCTTATTGCACTGATGCTTTGGGGATGTGGAGGAAAGGATGTAACCTCATCAGGCAATGTCTCAACAACCACCGGATGGGATTACAATGACCCGGAAAACGGAGGGTTTGAGGTAATGACTGCCTCGGAGCAGGAGACCGGCCCGGGTCTGACCCTGATTGAAGGAGGTACCTTCACAATGGGAAAGACACAGGATGATGTGCTGTATGACTGGAACAATATGCCCCGCAGGGTAACCATCAGCTCCTTTTATATGGATATCACTGAAGTTCGCAATGTGGACTACAGGGAGTATATCAACTGGTTGAGCCGTGTATTTGGGATGAATAATCCCCAGGTAGTGAGAGCTGCCTTGCCCGATACACTGGTCTGGCGCGATCCCATGGCCTATAATGAGCCTTATGTGGAGTACTACTATCGTCATCCCTCATTTAATGAGTATCCCGTTGTGGGCGTTAACTGGCTCCAGGCACAGGATTACTGCATTTGGAGGACCGACAGGGTCAATGAGATGTTACTGGTGGATATGGGCCATATCGAACTATCGACAGACCAGCAGGATGAAAGAAATTTCAATACTGAGGCCTATATTTATGGTCTTTACACCCCCAATATTATTAATCCCCAACCAAGCCTTAATCCCAATATAGAATCGCGGCTGATCAATATGGAAGATGGGATCTTACTGCCCAGGTACAGACTCCCTACCGAAGCGGAGTGGGAATATGCTGCCCTTGGTCTTATTGGAAACACGGTGGATGAGCTGTTGTGGGAGCGCAGAACCTATCCATGGAACGGACATAACCTCAGAAATGATAATCCCAGGGATATGGGAAAAATGCGTGCAAACTTTGTAAGGGGTAAGGGTGATATGATGGGTATGGCCGGAAGCCTGAATGACGGAGGCTCTATTACAGTTCCCGTAAAGTCTTACTGGCCCAACGATTATGGTCTTTACTGCATGGCAGGAAACGTAAATGAGTGGGTTCAGGATGTTTATCGTCCCCTCTCATCGCAGGATGTATCGGATTTCAGGCCCTTCAGGGGAAACCAGTTTGATCAGATGTCCATTGATGCCAACGGATCTCCAATGATCGACAGTCTCGGACGCCTGCAAAGAGAGCCCGTTTCAGAAGCAGATTTGGAAGGGCGCCTTAACTATCGTAAATCTGATTACCGGAACTATAAGGATGGTGACATTGAATCGGTGTTTGAAACAGGTGAGAAGAGCCAGGACACATATACAGGTACCAGCAGCATGTATATCAACACCGAAACAGAGAGGATGTCGTTGTTGAGTGATGAGACCAGGGTCTATAAAGGTGGATCGTGGAAGGACAGGGCCTACTGGATGAGTCCTGGTGAACGACGCTTCCTGATTGAAACTGAAGCAAAGGAAGACCTTGGGTTCCGATGTGCTATGATCCGTGTGGGAACACCAACTGGATTCTAAAGATTCATTAATCAAAGTATATCCGGGGGCTGTTTCTTTTGAGAAGCGGCCTCTGTTTTTATCTGCCCAATCAGGATGTTCACAGAACAGATTTATCAGGAGTTTCTTCGATCCACAGGTATATGTACCGATACACGTCGGGAGGCTGAGGGTTCTCTGTTCTTTGCCCTTCGGGGAGAACAATTTGACGGAAACAGGTTTGTGGAAGATGCATTGAACAAGGGGTGCAGACTGGCCATTACTGAGAGAAAGGATTTGGAGGGATTCGCAAGGGTTGTGGTGGTCCCATCTGTCCTTGAACAATTACAGAAGCTGGCCAACCATCATCGCATGCTGGTTGCACCCCGGCTTGTGGCCATTACCGGCAGCAATGGAAAAACAACCACAAAGGAGCTGTTGGCGTCGGTACTTTCATCCGGATATAGCCTGATCGCCACCAGGGGAAATCTGAACAACCATATTGGTGTGCCGCTTACACTGCTTACACTGAACAGTGAGCAGGTTGCTGTTGTTGAAATGGGCGCCAATCATCCCGGAGAGATCGCTGAATTGGCCAGGATTGCAGCCCCGGATGTGGGATTGATTACCAATGTGGGGAAGGCCCACCTGGAGGGATTTGGTTCCCTGCAGGGAGTGCTCGATGCCAAGGGTGAACTCTATGGTTACCTGGCTGCCCATGGAGGGAAAGCCATCATCGATGGTGGGGATCAGTTGTTAATCAGAAAAGCAGGAGAGATTGGTGTGGAGAGCGAAGTGATCGCTCCCGGGGGAGATCTGCCGGTGGTAGTAAGGTTGGTGAGACAGATACCTTTTCTTGAGGTGGAGATGGTGCTGGGGGATGAGGTCTATCCCTTTTCTACCAAACTGGTGGGGGCCTACAACCTCCAAAATATCCTGCTTGCAGCAGGGACAGGATTACATTTTGGAATTGCCGCGGGTGACATCGCAGATGCCATATCGGGATATCTTCCCGAAAACCAGAGATCCCAGATGGTTGAAGGAGGGCGAAACAGTGTGGTTCTGGACTCTTACAATGCCAATCCCAGCAGCATGCGAGAGGCCATTGGAGGATTGATGAACTATGCCACATCTCCAACCATGTTAATACTTGGGGATATGGCAGAACTGGGCGACGCTTCAAACCAGGAGCACAGGGAACTGGTTCAATGGATCGGTACCCTGAATGTGGACCGGGTATTGCTGACAGGACCAAATTTTTATGAAGTATGTGAACCTTCCAACAGTATAACTGTTTTCAGGGGGAGGAGTGAACTGGAAGCTTTTCTAAGGAAGGAGAAGCCTGAAGGGTATTATATCCTGCTGAAAGGGAGCCGGGTGATGGAGCTGGAACGCCTCAGACCTCTTCTGGTTGACTAAACACCAGGTTTGAGAACCTGGATCACCTGCTCTCTAACGTTTAAAGGGACTCCTTTCTACTGGTAGATGAACCTTTTGATCTTATGGGTGGCCGTCTTTTCGAACGGTGTCATCTGCCGAATCATCAATTGCAGCTTTGAGTTGCGGGCCACATGCTGGTTCACATGGATCATCAGCTCGGCCAGCGCCTCGTCTGCTTTCACCTGCAGTTGCTTCTGAAATTCGGTCGCGTTCTCCTTCAGATGGTGGAGTTGCTCCTCTATCAGCTCCATCTTCAGGTGTACCCGGGCAGTTAGTTTCCCTTTGTACTCCATCACCAGCGATTCACTTACAATCTCCCTGCTGTTGAGCACCGCTTCGATCTCTTCCGGATAGATGTTCTCTCCATTGGCTCCAAGGATCATGTTCTTGAAGCGTCCTTTGATATAGATAATCCCTTTTTTGTTGATGATACCCAGGTCGCCTGTGCGAAAGTATCCGTCGTCGGTGAATACTTCCCGGGTCTTCTCCTCATCTTTGTAGTATCCCTTCATCACATTGGAACCTTTGACTACAATTTCACCCTCTTTGGTAACAGGATCGGGATTGTCGATCCGGACGGTCACCCCCTCCATCACTTTTCCGACAGAGTGAAAGACTGCATTGTCGGGATTGAAACCTGCCACCATGGGAGAGGTTTCGGTGAGTCCATACCCAATAGCATAGGGAAAACCACCCTCCAGCAGGAACTTCTCCACATCAGGAGCCAGGGGGGCACCACCCACGCCAAAGAAGCGCAATTGTCCGCCAAAGAAATTCTTAAGCTTATTGACAGCAGCTCTGGAGAGCAGCTTCCGTGTGGGCCCGAATTTCATCAGGAGGCGCATGGGGGCCGATTTGGTTAGTGCAGGTTTGATGGTGGACCTGTATATTTTCTCAATAATCAGCGGAACCGTCAGCATGGTAGTGGGTCTAAGTTTTTTCAGTACGGGTCCGAGATAGGCCGCTGTGGGTGCCCGGTCGATGTACTGAACCATGGCACCATTGAGCAGTGTAACCATCATGCCGATGGTACATTCATAGGTATGTGCCAGTGGCAACACCGATAGCCAGCGGTCCTCGGGAACCACCTGGTGTACAGTACCCGACTGAACAGCATTGCTCAGAATATTGGTGTGGGTCAGCATCACCCCCTTGGAGCGGCCCGTGGTGCCGGAGGTATAGATGATGGATGCCAGCTCTTCGCCGCCTGCTTCATAAAAGCCCTTGTCGCTCACTGAAATATTCGACTCCTCATTGAGTTTTTTCAGTTCGCCCAGTGTTCCGGCAGGTTCTGCAACCACCCCCTTGCTGACGTCCAGCAACTGGAAGTCGTCGGTATTGATCACCATCTCGACCGTTTTGGGCAGCCCCTCGTTCAGCCTGGAGATCAGTTTCCCGGAGATAAAAACAGTCTTTACTCCAGCGTGCTCCAGGATGGTTCGAACCTCCACTGCCCGGAAATCGGGAAGTATTGGTACGGTGGTGGCCCCGCAGATAAGGGTGCCAAAATAGGCGATACCCCAGTGGGGACTGTTTTCGGCCAGGATGGCCACATTGTCGCCTTTGCCAACCCCGGCGCTTTTCAGCATGACTGCCACATGCTGGGTTGCCCTGTCAAGCTCCTCATAATTGTATTCCGTTCCATCCACGCTGGTGAGTGATGGTCGCGACGGGTAGAGTCTTGCACTATTTTTTATCATCAGGGGAAGATTGGTGACATCTTCCGGTATATACTTTTTATTACTGTTCATCATCTCTGTTCTCTTACGTTTTTGGACGGCTCGTCTCTTCACTCTTCTGCCTTCTGAACGACTGGTCCAGATCACTAAATTTTCTTCTGTTTTTCAGGAAGAAATCAGCTACGATACTGCCCGGATATATTCCGACTACAATAACGGTATTTTCGGTGTATTTGTTCTGGTTTTTTATCCCACTATAGGACGATTTAATCCCATAATAGGCCATGTGTGCCCTGAAGACGGCCCAAAAATCTTTGAAAGCCCCCTGGAGCAGGAACCTGAGGGCCGAAATCCCATCCAGGATCATCCGGAAAAACAGGGTTCTGCCACGACCCCGGGCAGGCAGGTTTTTGTAGAGCAGCAGCAGGTTGTTTCTGAAGTTGAGAAATGTCTTCAAGGGATCTCCTCTCTGCAGGGTGGCTCCTCCCACA
>JAGLTY010000030.1 GCA_023135025.1 Bacteroidales bacterium
TTGGAGCGGAGCAGTAGTTCATCTGCCAGCTGTTCCAGTGCCGGAACCGTCTCCAGCTCCTCCTTCAGATCATAGATATTCTTAAGCTTAGCCAGGAACCACTTATCAATCATTGTCAGCTCATGAATCCTGTCGATGGTATAACCCTCGCTGAATGCCTTTTCGATCACCATGATCCGCATATCGGTGGGCTCAGAGAGTTCCTTGTCGATCTCTTCAAACTCCATCTCATGATTGCCCACAAAACCGTGCATGCCCTGTCCGATCATCCGGATTCCTTTCTGGATAGACTCCTCAAAGGTGCGTCCGATGGCCATCACCTCACCCACCGATTTCATACTTGAATCGATCAATTTGGAGACTCCCTGGAACTTATTGAGATCCCAGCGTGGAATTTTACAGACAATGTAATCCAGTGCTGGTTCGAAGAAGGCTGATGTGGTTTTGGTAATAGAGTTTCGCAGCTGGTGCAGTCCAAATCCCAATCCCAGTTTGGCTGCTACGAAAGCCAGCGGGTAGCCGGTGGCCTTGCTGGCCAGGGCAGATGAACGGGAGAGACGTGCATTTACCTCAATGACGCGGTAATCCTCTGAATCGGGATCCAGTGCATACTGCACATTGCACTCACCGATGATACCGATGTGTCTGATAATATCGATGGAGAGCTTTCTCAGCTTGTGATATTCACTGTTGGTAAGGGTTTGTGAGGGAGCGACCACGATGCTTTCACCGGTATGGATCCCCAATGGATCAAAATTCTCCATGTTACACACGGTGATGCAGTTGTCGAACCGGTCCCTGACCACCTCATACTCCACCTCTTTCCACCCTTTCAGTGACTCTTCCAACAGGATCTGGGGAGAGTAGGAGAAGGCCTTTTTTGCCAGTTTGTCCAGGTCACTCCAGTTGTAGCAGAACCCACTTCCCTGTCCGCCCAGTGTATAGGCAGCGCGAATGATAATGGGAAAACCAAGCTCTACGGCTGCTTTATGGGCATCCTCTTTCGAAGTGACTGCAATACTTCGGGCTGTTTTTACATTGATTTCATCCAGTTTTTTCACGAAAAGTTCCCGGTCTTCGGTATCAATGATCGCCTGAACAGGTGTCCCCAGCACCTGTACATTGTATTTTTCCAGAGTTCCCTCTTTATAGAGTGCTACCCCGCAGTTCAGCGCTGTCTGTCCGCCAAAAGCCAGTAAAATTCCATCAGGCTTCTCTTTTTCGATGACCTTCTCAACAAAGTGAGGTGTGATCGGCAGGAAATAGATTTTATCGGCCACATCTTCGGAGGTCTGTACCGTTGCAATATTGGGATTGATAAGCACTGTAAACACGCCCTCTTCCCGCAGAGCCTTTAGGGCCTGGGATCCTGAATAATCGAATTCA
The DNA here is from genome assembly GCA_023135025.1 of Bacteroidales bacterium. GTDB lineage: Bacteria > Bacteroidota > Bacteroidia > Bacteroidales. The sequence continues at coordinate 1,387 of JAGLTY010000030.1, forward strand.
CCGGCCTCTCCGATTTTTAGTGCTCCTGATCCAAGGATGATTACTTTGTGGGTTGACTCTTTCATGGAAATTGACTGTTTTTTGCGGGTTGTAAAAATATAAAAAAAAGCTGAGAGAATGGCATCTGTTCGGAATAAATGTATAAATTTGCATTTCAAATGTATAAATATACATGAACCGACATGAAAAACAGGAACGAGCGTTTAATGGAGATCCGCCGGCTAATCGGCAACCGGAATATTTCCAGTCAGGAAGAGTTATTGAAGATCCTGGAGAAGCAGGGATATGAAATGACCCAGGCTACACTCTCCAGGGACCTGAAGTATCTGAAGGTGGCCAAAATGCCGGACAATCAAGCCGGGTATGTATATATCCTGCCCGATAAGGAGAAGGTGGTGGAGGAAGCAGAGCTGTCGGGTAAGGGACTCAATGGCCTGATTTCACTTGATTTTGCCCAGGGGATGGCTATCCTGAAAACCTTGCCGGGTCATGCCAGCAGTATTGCATATACCCTCGACAATCTGGATGCTTACGAAATAGCCGGAACCATAGCCGGGGATGATACAATCTTGCTGATTCCACGTGATGGAGTATCACAGTCCGATCTGGCGAATCTATTAAAATTAAGGATGCCGGGTCTGGCACAAAATAACGAATAATGGTACAGGATATAGAGATCACCATCGCGTCGGAGGCACACCTCGATTATGTGCCTGAAATCGAGAACGCATTATATCAGGCATCCCTGCAGAAGGGGACCGGGATCGCGGTCAGAAGCAGAGCATATATATTAAAAAGAATTGAGGAGGGAAAGGCTGTCATTGCTCTGGGTAATAAGGGAAAATGGGCTGGATTCTGCTATATTGAATCATGGGGTCACAATAAATATGTGGCTAACAGTGGACTGATTGTATCCTCTGAGTTCAGGGGGGTCGGGCTGGCCAGTGAGATCAAGAAGCGGGCGCTTGAACTATCGGCACTGCTTTTCCCCGGGGCCCAACTTTTTGGCCTGACCACCAGCCTGGCGGTGATGAAAATCAACAACGGGCTGGGATATAAACCGGTTACCTTCTCCGAACTTACAGATGATGACCAGTTCTGGAAAGGGTGTGAAACCTGTCCTTACTATGATATCCTGGTGAGAACAAAGCGTGACGACTGCCTTTGCACGGCCATGATTATGGATCCTGCAGAGAAGAAAAAGATGAACGGAGAGGCAAAAGCTTCCGGTATTAAAGTAAAAATCAATCATACCTGATCTATAGTATTATGAAGAAGCAAAAAGTATTACTGGCCTTTAGTGGCGGACTGGATACCACCTTCTGCGCAGTTTACCTCGCGCGGGAAAAAGATATGGAAGTACATTCGGCTATTGTAAATACCGGTGGATTTCCTGCAGAGGAGTTGGATCATATTGCTTCACATGCAAAAAAACTTGGGACCGCCTCTCACCAGGTACTGGATGTGACAGCCGATTATTATAACCGTTGTATTCGGTATATGATTTTTGGAAATGCACTCAGAAACAGGAGTTATCCCCTTTCGGTGAGCTCTGAACGTACCTTCCAGGCCATTGCACTGGTGGAGTATGCTAGGCAAAACGGTTTCAAATATATTGCGCATGGATCCACAGCCGCGGGAAATGACCAGGTGCGGTTCGATTTAGTAATCCAGGTACTGGCTCCCGAGATTGGGATCATTACCCCCATCAGGGATCTGCAAATTTCAAGAGAAGAAGAGATTGATTACCTGAGAAAGGCGGGGATTGAGATGAACTGGAGCAAAGTGGAATACTCCATCAACCAGGGAATCTGGGGAACCAGTGTGGGAGGAAAGGAGACACTAACTTCCACGGATGAGTTGCCTTCGGAGGCCTATCCCACTCCCATGGAGAAATCGGGTTCAGAAACAGTCACCATCGGATTTGACCAGGGCGAACCAGTAAGTCTCAACGGACAACTACTGGAGCCGCTGCTGGTTATCCTGGAGCTTGAGAAGTTGGCCGCTCCCTGGGGTGTTGGACGGGATGTACATGTGGGTGATACCATCATCGGGATCAAGGGCCGGGTGGGATTCGAGGCTGCTGCTGCACGGATGATTATTGATGCACACCTGGCACTGGAAAAGCATGTGCTTACCCGGTGGCAGCTGCACTGGAAGGAGCAGATTGGACAGTGGTACGGCATGTTTGTACATGAGGCGCAATATTTGGAGCCGGTGATGCGCGACCTGGAGTCGTTCCTGGAATCGTCCCAAAAAAATGTATCCGGAGAGGTTAGCCTCAGGCTCCGCCCATACAGTTTTTCAGTGACAGGGGTGGAGAGCCCATACGACCTGATGAATGCCTCCTTTGCCACATACGGGGAGATGAACAAAGCATGGAGTGCTGAAGAGGTAAATGGTTTTACACGGATATTGGGAAACCAGCAGCGGATCTGGTTTGATGTGAATGGAACTGGTGATCTAATGAAATAGTGTGCATGAAAAAATAAAAAGGATCAGAGATGAAAAAAATTGGAATCATAGGTGCCGGAAACATTGGATGCGCCATTGCGAAGGGGATGGTATTGCAAAAAGTTATAGAACCTTCGAACCTGTTTCTCTCCAGGAAACGGAATGGTTTACTGGCGGACCAGAAAAAGGAGGGCTTTGCGGTCACCGATAACCACACCCTGGTTTCGAAATGTGATGTGATCATACTGGCTGTTCTGCCCGGACAGGCAAAGGAGGTTATTCTGGACCTGAAAGGGTTGTTGCAGGGTGAGGATAAACTGCTGGTAAGTGTGGTCTCCGCGGTAAGCATCCAGGAGTTAAAGGAGTGGAGCGGCAACCAAACAGAGGTGGTCAGGATCATGCCCAATACTGCTGTAGAGTATGGAGCCAGTATGACCTGTATTGCAGGTGAAGAGGAGCAGGCCGTGAACCTGGTCAAATCCATGTTTGATCCGCTAGGGCAGACCATGGTGATAAAGGAGCAACTGATGCCAGCAGCTACCATCCTTGCCGCCTGTGGTATCGCTTTTTTCCTTCGCTTTATCAGAGCGGTCTCCCAGGGTGGAATCCAGATTGGATTTCATGCCGAGGAGGCGGGGAAAATTGCTGCTCAAACGGCTCTGGGAGCGGCCGAGCTATTGATGCAGACAGAGAACCACCCTGAAACGGAAATTGACCGGGTGACCACCCCCATGGGCTGCACCATATCAGGCTTGAACGAGATGGAGCATTTTGGATTAAGTTCTTCCATGATCAAGGGCATCGTCAAATCTTATTCCGAGATCAGTGACCTGAAATGAGCGGAGAGATACAATATATCGACCTGTTACTGGAGATGCTCTCCATACCTGCTGTCAGCAAGGAGGAGGCACAGCGTTCCGATTTCCTGGAAAGTTACATGAAGGGAATGGGGTGGCCGGTCAGACGGATACAACATAATTTGCTGGTGGGAGAACCGGGTGCACCCGGAGCTGCAGTGCTTCTGAATTCACATATGGATACGGTCCCCCCTGTGGAGGGCTGGAAATCCGATCCTTTTTGCCCGGTGGAGAGAGGGGAGAAGATCATGGGCCTTGGAAGTAATGATGCCGGGGCTTCGGTAGTGACGATGATGGCAACTTATCATCAAATGAGAGAGCGACTGGGGAAGAGAATGAACCTGATGTTGTTGATCAGTGCTGAGGAGGAGGTGTCGGGGAGCAACGGAATTACCTCGGTGTTGCCAATAGTTGGAGAATTGCAGGCGGTGATTGTGGGTGAGCCCACAGGAATGGCCCCGGCTGTTGCCGAACGGGGTTTGATGGTTCTGGATGGAGAGGTAGGTGGGAAGGCGGGCCATGCTGCACGTAATGAAGGGAAGAATGCCATCTATGAAGCTATAGAAGATGTGGGAGCTATTGGACAGCTGGAATTCACTGAAGAGTCGGAGTGGCTTCCCCGTCCCGGCGCACAGGTGACCATGATTTCGGCGGGCACCCGCCACAATGTGGTACCCGACATCTGCCGGTATGTGGTGGATGTAAGAAGTAATGACCGGTACGGGAACGAAAGATTGCTGAAGATGATCCGGTCGGTATGTAAAGCAGAACTGACCCCACGATCGACCCGTCTGAAATCATCGGGACTGGATCGTGACCATCTCCTGATGAAAGCCATCCATGCCGTCGGACTGGAGCCTTTTGGTTCATCTACCCTGTCGGATATGGCACTGATTCCATATCCTGCTGTCAAGATGGGGCCGGGTGAATCGTCACGCTCCCATACAGCCGGGGAGTATATTTTAAAGAGTGAGTTGGAGCAGGGAGTGGAGGGTTACTGCCGGTTCCTGGAACATATAGAGGTATAAGGGAGGATAACCACATGAAACTTTGGGACAAAGAGATATCGACCGAACAGAGCATCCTGGCATTTACTACGGGCAAAGATCCACTATATGATCTTGAGCTGGCCCCTTACGATGTAGTTGGATCCATGGCGCATACCATTATGCTGGCCGAGACAGGACTGATAGGGAAAAAAGAGGCGGCGCAACTTCTGGTTGAAATGGATCAACTTTACAGGGAGGCCATGGAAGGAAAATTGCTACTGGAGCCTGGTGTGGAGGATATCCATTCGCAGGTGGAGATGGTTTTGACCCGGAAGCTGGGTGACACGGGAAAGAAGATCCATACGGGCCGTTCACGGAATGACCAGGTGATGGTCGATGTGAAACTTTTTTTGCGGGATGAGATCAAAGAGGTGGCTGCAGGAACCCGGAAACTGGCAGATATGTTGCTGAAACAGGCGGAGACCCATAAGGATGTGCTGATGCCCGGTTATACACATATGCAGGTGGCCATGCCCTCCTCTTTCGGGCTCTGGTTCGGTGGTTATGCAGAGGCCCTGGCCGATGATCTGACCTACATGCAGGGGATCCATGCGGTAGTCAACCAGAATCCCCTGGGCTCGGCTGCTGGTTTTGGCTCCTCTTTTCCGGTTAACAGGGAGCTGACCACCAGCCTGCTGGCTTTTGAGGAGATGCATATCAGCTCAGTCAATGCACAGATGAACCGCGGGAAAACCGAATGGTATGTCGGTACCGGGATTGGTGCAGTGGCTTCGACCTTGGCCCGGCTGGCCATGGATGCGGTGCTCTTTATGGGACAGAATTTCCGCTTTATCTCTCTTCCCCCGGAGTTGACCACCGGCTCCTCCATTATGCCCCATAAAAAGAATCCCGATGTGCTGGAACTGCTCCGGGCGAAGTGCAATCGCCTGACCATGGTTGCTTCTGAGGTGTTAGCAGTGACGGGAAACCTGATTTCGGGTTACCATCGCGATTTCCAGGTGCTGAAGGAGATACTCCACCCGGCGCTGGAAGAGTTGAAAATCTGCCTGGAGATGATGCATTATGTGGTGAAGCAAATGGAGATCAATAAAGATATTTTAAACAGTGATACCTACCTCTATATCTACTCGGTAGAGGAGGTCAATAAAAAAGTACAGGCGGGAACTCCCTTCAGGGATGCATACCGGGAAGTGGCATCTGAAATCGACAGTGGTCGTTACAGGCCCGGCCGGGACCATGCCTATACACACATTGGTAGTATTGGTAATCCCGGATTAGCAGAGATCGAGGCAAAGCTGGAAAAGGCGTATGGAGGTTTTCGATTTGTAAACAGTGCAGAGGTTGTAAATCGTTTAAGTAACTATTTCGGAAAGTCATGACACACAGAAAATATCTGAAGCATAAAAAGAAGATTGTGGTAAAAGTCGGCACCAGTCTGCTGGCCTATGAGAATGGGAAAATAAACTTGCTGCGAATGGAAAAGTTGGTGAGGGTCCTGGCCGATCTGAGTAACAGTGGCAGAGAGGTGGTGCTGGTCTCGTCGGGTGCAGTTGGTGTTGGCGTGGGCATGATCGGCTTAGAAAATTGGCCGGACAACCTGGTGAAGAAGCAGGCTCTGGCTGCCATCGGACAGGTGGGGTTGATCAGGTTGTACCAGAAATTTTTCGATGAGTACAACAAAACTGTGGCCCAGGTGCTTCTTACCCGGGACGGGATAGAGAACAGCATTCGAAGGAAAAATGCAAGAAACACATTGAACCAGCTGATCGATATGGGGATTATCCCGGTGGTCAATGAGAACGATACGGTAAGTACCCATGAGATTGAGTTCGGGGATAACGACACCCTTTCTGCTTTGGTGGCTAACCTGATCCAGGCGGATCTGCTGCTGATTCTTACCGATACTGATGGGGTATTTACGGCCGATCCGCATATTCATCGTTCGGCCCGGAAGGTACCCAAGGTGATGAAGGCCAGTGACGACTTGAAGGATATTGACCTGGAGGGTTCATCCAAAATGGGCTCAGGGGGAATGGCCTCCAAGATTGCTGCAGCAGAACTTTGCCGTGAACACAATGTGGATGTGGTTATCGCCAATGGTGCCGATCCTTCCACCATCATGGATGTGCTGGAGGGAAAGGATCTGGGAACATTCTTTGTTTCAGATGCCACCCAGATGGCAGGGTAGTAGTAAAAATTGTTATTGATGAAAGAGTTAATTGATATTGGAAAAAGGGCAAAGCAGGCTTCCAAACAGCTGGCTCACCTGAATACCGATCAGAAAAACAGGGTGCTGCTGATGGTGGCCGACCTGCTGGAGAGCTCCGCTTCAGCCATCCTGGAGGCCAATGCGGCCGATCTGAAACAGGGAGAGGAGATGGGGTTAAAAGGGGCTATTGTAGAGCGGTTGACCCTGTCGGGTGAAAGGATCAGTGGGATTGCTGGAGGGTTGCGGGAGATTGTGCAACTGGAGGATCCTATTGGAGAGATCGAGGAGATGAAAAAAAGGCCCAATGGCCTGTTGATAGGAAAGAAAAGGGTACCACTGGGCGTGGTGGGTGTGATCTATGAATCGAGGCCCAATGTGACCGCCGATGTGGCCGGGTTGTGTATTAAAACCGGAAATGTGTGTGTGCTAAGAGGTGGCAAAGAGGCGTTTCTTTCAAACAATGCCATCGTGAAGATTTTCCATAAGGCCATTACTGAATGCGGACTCGATCCCCATATGGTGCAGCTGGTACAGGATACCTCCCGGGAGAGCGCAGTGGCCATGATGAAATTGAATGAATACCTGGATATCCTGATTCCCAGGGGAGGAGCCGGACTGATTCAGGCGGTGGTACAGAACAGCACTGTTCCGGTGATTGAAACCGGGGTGGGGAACTGCCATATCTATGTGGATGAGGCAGCCGACCTGGAGAAGGCTGTGGCTATTGTATATAATGCCAAGACCCACCGCCCCGGGGTATGTAATGCAGCTGAAAGTTTGCTGGTGCATGAAAAAGTGGCCGGAGAGGTGCTTCCCTCCATTGGCTCTTCACTGACAGAGGGGGGCGTGGAGATTCGGGGCGATCAACCTACCTGCGCATTGATACCTGGTGCAGTTCCTGCCACAGAAGAGGATTGGTCGGCTGAGTACCTCGACCTGGTGATCAGTTCGAAAGTGGTGGGATCGGTGGAGGAGGCCGTGGATCATATCAACAGATACGGATCGATGCATTCAGAAAGCATAGTTACAGAAGACTACAGTCATGCTCAGTACTTTCTCGACAGGGTGGATGCTGCTGCAGTTTATGTGAACGCTTCCACCAGGTTTACAGATGGTTTTGAATTTGGCTATGGGGCCGAAATTGGAATCAGTACCCAGAAGCTGCATGCCCGGGGACCTATGGGCCTGAAAGAGCTAACTACCAGTAAGTATATCATCTACGGCTCAGGTCAAACCAGGTAGAGCCACACAACGCTATTTGCCCTCTTTGTGCTTTTCGATGTTTTCAATAAAAACATCAAAAAGGTAAGCAGTATCGGTTGGTCCGCCCGAAGCTTCGGGGTGGAACTGTGTGGAGAAAAAGGGTTTTGACTGATGCTTCATCCCCTCGTTGGTATCGTCGTTCAGGTTGATAAAGAGTGGTTTCCACCCTTTGGACAGGGTCTTATTGTCAATGGCAAAACCATGATTCTGGGAGGTGATATACGCCTTATCCGTTCCCACCTCCAGCACCGGTTGGTTGTGACTTCGGTGTCCGTATTTCAGTTTATAGGTATCGGCACCTGCAGCCAGTGCCATCAACTGGTTGCCCAGGCAGATCCCGAAAATGGGTGTGTCCGATTGGTAAGCTTTTGCCAGACTGTCAATGGTGATTTTACACTGTTTGGGGTCACCCGGACCATTGGAGATAAAGAGACCATCGTACTCCTCCCTGCTGATGTCGTGGTTCCATGGTACCCTGATGACGGTGGTGTCCCGCTCAAGCAGGTAGCGGATAATGTTATACTTTACACCACAGTCGAGCAGCAGGATCCTGTATTTCCCATTGCCATATACCCTCTTTTCATCAACGCTCACCTGTGCCACCAGATTCTCCAGGTTGGGATCGTAGGTATCCGGCTCTTTTTCATCAAAAACCACTTTTCCCAGCATGGATCCATTCTCCCGCAGCAATTTGGTGATCATCCGGGTATCCACATCAAAGATGCCGGGTATCCTGTTTTCTTTCAGCCAGTCGCCCAGGCTTTGCTCTGCGTTCCAGTGAGAATACTCTGTAGAGTAGTCGGATATCACAAGGGCTGAAATATGGAGCTGGTCCGATTCAAAAAACTTGTAAAGGTCATTTTCAGAATCCTCCCTGGGAACCCCGTAGTTGCCAACGAGTGGATAGGTGAGTACCAGAACCTGCCCTTTATAGGAGGGATCGGTGAGACTTTCAGGATATCCGGTCATGGCCGTATTGAAAACCACCTCTCCGGCAATGCTTCCTTCATAGCCGAAAGATTTGCCATGAAATATGGAACCATCCTCCAGGATCAGCTTAATTGGTTTGAACTTCATCTGGTTTACAAATTATCATTAGATTCAATTTCAATCAGATTGTTGATAATCTTCTCTGCCTGTTCCGGGGTCACCCGTTTTGCAATAATTTTCTTATCCCGGTCGAGCACAAATAGCTGCGGATAGCTCTGCAGGTTATATAATTTTCTGAACTCATTGCTGTATGGACTCCAGCAATTGATCCATCCCAACAGATTGTGTTCATTGATAAAATCGATCCACTTCTCTTTTCCCTCTATGGAGTTAATCACGTGCACGCTGATGACCTGAACTCCCTTATCCTTCATTCTGGTGTAGACTTCGTGCAGTGCCGGAGTTGATTTCTTACAATGGCCACAGTCGGTTTCCCAGAAATAGAGGAGGGTATACCGGGCATCTATATCATGGATAAAAAAATCGTGCCCGATATGGGGGTCCTTTTTAATGGCTGTATCCTGGGCGGCCATGCCAAAATGCTCTTCGGGGATCTGCCGCATAATCAGATTGGGGGCGGTCTGACCGATCAATGTGGGTTTATTGCTATTCAGGTTCTCTTTGAGTTTACTGAGAAACTCCGGGCTGCTCCATGTGGCATCGGGAATATAGTATTGCTCAGCAATATGAAAATAGACCCCGTCCATGCCAATAAACTTGCTCTCTGCAAAGTGGTTGAACAGTGTAATCAGCATATACCTGTAGAGTTCATCATCTTTTTTACTTCCGGTAAGCAGGTAATCTACAGCCACAATAAGGGAATCGGGGTGCTGGGATACAGCCCTGGTTATGTAATTCTTGATCTTCCCTTCGTAGAGCGGGGTGTGCAAAAGCCTGGTATTAAATGGGTCAAAACGGTCGAAGTAGTGTTCCCGGTAATAGAAAAATCTAATGGAGTCATCCTGTTTTCTCTCTCCTGATAACATCGATTCGGGAGGAAAGGGCTCCCTGGTGGCGCCAATAAAATCTGAGACAAACAGTGTGGTGTGTTCCGTTTCTATCCGGTCCATGTAGGTTTCCATCTCCCTGTTGATCTGCTTTTGCTGATTAACGAGCTCTGAACTATCTGCAGCGGTAGCGGCACTGCTCTGCCGGGTTGAAAGCTGCTCCAGCTCCCCTCTTTTTTTCTGCAGGAAACGCTTATACTCCTGGAATAAGTGATTGTCCTCCGATTCGCGGAAGGTGATGCTCCCCACAAGATCGGCAGTGTCGGCACCAATATACAGGTCCTGGTCGTCTCCCAGCAGAAGATCGAAATAGTGACCAGGATTGATATAGATCAGGTATAGTCCACCGTTAAAAGGCTCTGTACCCTCAAAAACTCCCCTGCCCTTCTGATCCAGTACGGTGGTATCTTTGGGGATCATTCGCGAGGTGAAATATTCACCAAGAATGATGGTGTCGTTTGAGAGTCCCTTTAATTCAACTTCAATCCGGTATCCTTGTGCCGACAGGGAGGAGGAGGCGA
>JAGLTY010000300.1 GCA_023135025.1 Bacteroidales bacterium
GTATCTGCGGACAGGTGGATGGATCTATTGTGCCGGGAATGATTGGTTTGGAGGCCGGACAATCGGCCTTCGGCGATATTTATGCCTGGTTCAGCGACTTGCTGATGTGGCCCATTGATCAGGTGGTCGCCGGACTGGATGGAGTGGATGAAGAGGTTAAACAGAAGATCAGGAAGGAATCGGCAGGAAAGATGATTGCTGAACTGAGCAAGGCAGCAGAGAAGATTCATCCCGGGGAGAGTGCTGTTCTGGCCCTTGACTGGATGAATGGCCGAAGGACCCCCGATGCCAACCAGAACCTGAAGGGGGCCATCATGGGCCTGACCCTGGGTACAGATGCACCAGCAATCTTCAGGGCACTGGTTGAGGCGACTGCCTTTGGTGCAAGGATGATTGTGGATCGTTTTGTGGAGGAGGGCGTTCGTATCGACGGTGTGATTGCTCTGGGCGGTGTAGCCAAAAAGTCCCCCCTGGTGATGCAGATCGTAGCCGATGTGCTGAATATGCCCATCCAGGTGGCCCGATCGGAACAGGCTGTTGCCCTTGGATCCGCCATGGCAGCATCCGTGGTGGCAGGTGTTCATGCAAGCATCCCCGAGGCCCAGGAGGCTATGGGAGGTGGATTTGAAACCGAGTACCATCCCGATCCTACCATGGTTCAGATCTACTCCGGACTGTTTGAGCGTTACATGCGTTTTGGGCAGTTTATTGAAGGGGAGATCGGCCGGTCTTAGAAGGCTTTTTCCTGTATTACCTTTGAAAAATACAAATAAATACCTAACATTACCCTTGAAAAATTCAATTACAATATATTTATTTCCTTTGAAAAATGTATTTAAAGCGAAATATTGATCATGAATTACAAAGCTGGAAAGAGGAAACCGGGAGGAAACCACTGCTCATAAGAGGTGCCAGGCAAGTTGGAAAAACATCTTCTGTTCGAAAGTTAGGTGAAAGCTTTGAACTGTTTTTGGAGATTAACTTTGAAGAGCAAAAAGGCGTTCATTCCCTTTTCCAGGGAGATTTAACACCACAGGTTCTATGTGAGAACTTGCCTGTTATGTTCGATACGGTGATTGTTCCTGGCAAGACATTGCTGTTTTTCGATGAAATACAGGCCTGTTTATCCGCAATTTCTTCACTGCGTTTTTTTTATGAAAAGATGCCTGAGCTGCATGTGGTTGCAGCAGGCTCATTATTGGAATTTGCACTTATGGATATTCCATCATTTGGAGTAGGAAGAATCCGTTCTGTTTATATGTTTCCCTTATCATTCGATGAGTTTCTCATTGGAACAGGCCAGACAAAGCTCCTGGAGTTGAAAAGCAAGGCCGGTCCTCAAAATCCATTGCCTGCTGTTTTCCATGAGAAATTGCTGGATCTGCTCAAGAAATTTCTGATTCTTGGAGGTATGCCCGAAGTGGTAACAAAGTATGTATCTGAGAATGATATCAGGAAATGCCAAAGGATTCTTGATGATTTGATATCCTCTTACCGGACCGATTTTTCAAAATATAAAGCAAGAATCCCCGCGTCACGGATCAGAGAAGTGTTCGAGGCGGTTGTCCTGCAGGCAGGGGGCAAATTTGTCTATAAAAAAGCATCACAGGACTTAAATACCGGTCAAATTAAAGAGGCTCTGGATTTGCTCATCATGTCCGGACTAGTATTGCCGGTGACCCATACCTCAGCAAACGGGATTCCAATGGGAGCAGAAATAGATCCTAAGAAACGAAAAATGCTTCTGCTGGATACCGGTATTTTTCAGCGTTTACTTAAGTTGAATATTAGTGATTTGATCTTTAATACAGAATTTGCCCTGGTCAATAAGGGAGGTATTGCAGAGCAATTTTTGGGCCTTGAGATAGTGAAAAGTGCATCCTGTTACGAGCAGACTGACTTATACTACTGGCATAGAGAAGCATTGAACAGCAATGCAGAAGTAGATTATCTGATTCAGAAGAACAGTGATATAGTGCCGATCGAGGTGAAATCCGGAACAAAAGGATCCATGAAAAGCATGCATCTGTTTTTGCAAGAGAAGGGCCAAAAGTATGGATGTCGTTTTTCGCTGGAAAACTTCGCAGAATACCACAAAATAAAGGTCTTTCCGCTTTACGCCTATACAAATACAGCTCAAATAACCCTGTAATTCCGAAATAGTGATTCGAATCTGCAGGAATGATTTAGTTTATTATATTTGTTGTCATAGTATGAAGCAGTAAATATGAGGATAACCTTGTTCATAGGAATAGCGATGTTCTGCACTGCATTGTTGAATGCACAGTCGGCCGAAGAGGAGATGATCCGTCTGAAACAGGAGGTTGAAGGCGTTGTTGTGGAACAGCCTGTGGAGGAGCCGACGGCAGGTGAGAAGGTGAAGCCGGGGCACTGGAATTTTTCAGTGGGGACCAGCTACTCCTATATGAAGGGGTATGGTTCAGGCATGATGTTCTATACCGCACCAAGTTACACACTGTCCCTAAATAATCGTTGGGCACTGCATGGAGGCGTGGTGGCCTCACACTACCAGGGTTTGAACTACACCCAGCCCGGTGAAAACCTATTTCCCGGATCAGTTTCCAGTCTGGCCATTTTTGCTTCTGCCTCCTACCGGATGAACGATCGGCTGGTACTGCATGGTACCGGCATCAAGCAGCTGGTTTCGGCTCCCATTACACCTTTCACCCCGTATCCCATGGACGACCTCTCCCTGGGAGCTACCTATAAGATAGGGGAGAACATGACCATCGGCGCTTCGGTTCATATAAGAAATGGCAATGGAACCTACTCCACGCCCTTTGGTAGTCCGTTTTTCCCATCATCTTTCGGCTGGTAGCTATGGCCGTTCTGCTCGCCTCCCTGGCTCCTGTCTTTATCATTCTTTTCTATATCTATTTCAGGGATAAATATGAGAAGGAACCCTTGGGCCTGTTGCTCAAAGCGTTGTTGCTGGGTATTGTGATTGTGATTCCTGTGATAATTGTGGAACGGTTGCTGATGAACCTGATGCCCCCTGCAGGCAAAGTGACAGAAGCTGCATACCATGCCTTTGTGGTGGCCGGTTCTACGGAAGAGTTGTTCAAGTTTCTGGCCCTCTATCTGCTGGTCTGGAAGAGCCCCAGCTTCAATGAGAAGTTCGACGGGATTGTCTATGCGGTCTTTGTATCGCTCGGTTTTGCCGGGGTGGAGAATGTGTTGTATGTGATGGATGGTGGGATGCAGACCGCACTTATGAGGGCCCTTACCGCAGTTCCGGCCCATGCCATCTTTGGGGTGACCATGGGCTACTACCTGGGGATTGCCCATATGTACAAGGAGTTGAAAAGCAACTACCT
>JAGLTY010000301.1 GCA_023135025.1 Bacteroidales bacterium
GGAAATGTACTGCATGTGGGAAACGGATTGATTAATACGGGAGTTTTCCTGGCAGAGAATCCCTGTAATCCGGGCCAACTCATGGCCTTTGCAGGTCCGGTCTCCTCTTTTCATACGGAGGTAACCAACAATTTCAAGCGGCTAACCGACCAGGAGTGGGAGGATGCTTTCTGGTCAGGTTATGAGAATTTCCCCGAACGTCCCGACTGGGTCTCCTCATACCTGATCGATCACAATGGGAATGAGTACCCGGAGGGCCGGGCCCTGAAGGGTGCGTTGTATACAGGAGTCCCCGACCAACCCGGAGCACCACAGCTGGTGGATTACCTGCTTATGTTCCCCAATCCTGTTTCGGAAGAAGCCCATGTGCGGTTTGTTCTTAACAGGGAAGCTGATTTTTCAATGGTGGTGTATGACATGGCAGGAAGAGTGTTGCATCGCGAGCAGGACCGGAGCCTCTATCCGGCCGAACATGATATTGTTATTCCGGTGGAGTCGTGGTCCTCCGGCATCTATCTGCTTCAAATTCAGATTGGGGAACGACGTTTTGCCGGGAAACTGATGGTTCAGTAGTCCTTAATCGACAGGTTTATAAACTTCGGAGATCTCAATCTTAACGATACGGTATCCTTTCCAGACCTCAATGGCGGCGAAGATAATTCCTACAAAAACAGCAAACATACCAGCATAGAAAAAGGCAACGATCAACCAGTCAAATGCAGGGGTGTTCTTCTTAATGGTTACCCCGATCAATACCGAGCTGACGATAAAGAGTGCCACGGCCAGGGAGTAACTAAAAACGGCATTTCGAACCAGTGAAATACGTTCAATCAGGTGGCTGATCTGGAGCTCAATATTGCTTAACCGGTTGCTGTCAATTTCATCAATCCGCTCCTGGTGAAAAATCTTTCGTTTCTCTTCATTCATCAGCCTGATCCGGTTTACCACCAGGCTGTATTTGCTATTCATGCCCAGCAAAAGCAGTCCGCAGGCCGAGATCATCACTCCTGGTGCCAGCATTCCCTGGATCAATTGAACAATGGAAGTTTCCATACCATATTGGTTTATTGTGTACAAATGTTGTGAATTAATATGGATTTATCAAGATACTTTGGCATTGGAACCGGCTTACTGCTCATCCCTGAAAAACAGCTCCTCTTTCAGTGTGACGATCCGGTCCTCCACGATGGCCCGGACGGAAACGCCCTGCTTGTTACCGTTCTCTGGTTTGGGCAACCGGTCAAGGGCATCGATGAAGCGCTGGTAATCCACCAGGGCCTCTTTTAATTGGCGCAGACTATTGTCCAGGATGGAGGCCATATAGTAGAGCGGCATGGGACTGGTGGTATCGGCTTCCCAGGCCAAGTTATAAAGGACATAAGCCGCTTCATACTTCATTTCGAGCCTTTTGATGTTGCCCTGTTCGGAGTAAATTCGAGAGACAATTGACGGAGCGGGTTGCATCAGTTCGAGTGACCTTTCCAGGTGGTACATGGCCTCTGTTTTTGCCTTGGTTGTCGCCATACTGGCCCCAAGGAAGAAATGGACCTCTGCATCCAGGCTGTCTTTCTTCAGTGCGTACCGGAGCGATTCGATGGCGCCGTTGAAATCAACCTGCAGGTATTGTGATATTCCCTTGAATTTAAAGGTAAATATGGTGGAATCGCCAAGGCGATTGGCATATTCGAACCAGTTTACAGCAAAACCAGGATCTCCCGTTTTATAATATGCATATCCCAGCAACTTGCTGAACTTGATGCTTGCGGTATCAAGCTCCAGCATGGCTTCACAGATTGGGATGGTTTTCCATCCGTTATTGGCCTGGATATACCAATTTCCCAGGGCATAGGCAGCTTTCTGGTTGTGGGGGTAGAGGTGAAAAGCGCGCTCATAACAGACCACCGCCCCGGTATTCTTGTGGCGGTTGAGAATATCACCCATCATCATCAGGCTTCCCAGGTTAATGGAGTCGATGGCCAGTACCTGGTTAAGGGCATTTATGGCCTCATCATATTGTTGTCTGAAAGAGGCAATTTCAGCCAGCTTTATCCAGGAGGAGACATCTGTGCTATCCCATTGGACAAGGTCGGTATAGCCCTCCCCGGCTTTCACATAATTACCGGCATCAAAATATTGTCCGGCAAGCATGCGGCTGAGTCCACTCTCTCCGGGGTGGACTGTAAGGGCCTGCTGAAGGGTCCGGATTGCTTCCGGTGTCTGCCCCAGCTGGGCCTCAGAGAGCGCCTTCAGGTAGAAGGTATTAAATGCAGTATCGCCCGATGCGATCAAATTAGCGGAAACATCGATCACATCCTGATAATTACCGGAATAGTAAAGATCAGGAAGGTTTTCCTGGGCCAGCAAAGTGTACCAGGGAGAGAGAATAAGAGCTACGGTAAGCAGGAAATGGCGTTGTTGTCTCATAGAAAAAAAGTGACCGCTGCGAATAATGCACAGCGGTCAATATATGGGGGTTTACTGAAGGGCGAAGGTAACGGGAAAGGTAAATATCACATTAACCTTTTTTCCTCTTTGTTGTCCGGGCTCCCAGTCGGGCGATTCAGAAATAACCCTGATCACCTCTTCCTGGAGCATTTTTACATATTTCTCTTCCGGGGCTGGTGCATTTTCCTTGAGGGCTCTATATGCAACCACCACTACCTCATCAGCAGGCATGGCTTGAGGTTGCTTGGCCAGGAATTCTTCATCCGGAATCACCACTTTCCCCTCTTTGGTCACCACAAATTTGATAAATATCTTCCCGGTAACGCCTTTTTCGGCAGCCTCGGGAGGATATTTCAAATTTTGGGCAATGTACTTACGGAATTCGTTGCGGCTGTCGTCTCCATTGAATTTCGGCATGTCCTCAACGATATAAAATAGGTCGTCATTATCCAGGGCATCCAGGGCCATTTTTGTGGCTACTTCTGCATTGGGTTTGGGCATCTCCTCCACCATTAATACGGTGTCGTCATTTATTGTTGGCTCTTTTTCCGTGCAGGCTACGATGAAAAATGCGATAACGGTCAGCGGGAGCAGCAAGGCGAGTTTCCACCTGCTTCCCAACTTATAGTTTTTGTTTAGCATGTTGATTCGGTTTTTAATTTGACTACTGAATTGATTAGAAATGGATGCGCATCCAATATATTGATTTAAGATTGACAGCTGGTATTTGACAGGATCGGTGCCCTTGCGTAAAACTGCTGAATCGGCCAGGTACTCCAGGTTTTCGATTACCGATCTGCGGAATATCCATGCCACCGGGTTGAACCAGTTGATCATTACAAAAAGTTCAGCCAGGATGCGGTCTATGGAGTGCCACTCCCTTTTGTGAA
>JAGLTY010000302.1 GCA_023135025.1 Bacteroidales bacterium
CTCCTCCCCATGATGCTCCCATGCTGGTAAAGGTAAGGTCGCCGTTGTTTTTAAAGATATGGTTGATATCGGGTTGCAACGGCATCCTTTCAAACAGTGTCCTGTTGGAGAGTGTGTCGGTGTCCTTTGTGGGGAAATAGCGGTTCCCGCCGGTGAGGAATTTCACATAGTCGAGGTCGTTTGGCCGGCGGCAGATCCCGCTGGTGATAAAGAGATCTTTCCACCCGTCGTTGTCAACATCACAGAAGAGGGCCGACCAGCTCCAGTCGGTGGCATGGATCCCCGCCAGGCGGCCGATCTCGCTGAACATATCACCACCCAGGTTGAGCTGCAGGGTATTGTGGACATACTGGTGGGAGTAGCCATATTCGAGCTTCATCCTGAAGAGCTCCAGTTCATCTTCGGTGCCCGATTGCTTCAGGATCTGCTGGTTGTCGGGCAGCATGTCCAGCACCATGATATCGGGTTTTCCGTCGTTGTTAAAATCAGCCACATCGTTGCCCATGGAGGAGCGGCTGGTATGTGCGATCATTTCTGTGAGTCGCTCGCTGAAGGTTCCATCCCCGTTGTTGATATAGAGGTAGTCGTTTTCATGGAAGTCGTTGGAGACATAGATGTCGGGGAACCCGTCGCTGTTGATGTCGCTGGTATTGACGCCCAGTCCGTAGCCGATCTGGCTCCGGAAAATGCCAGCCTCTGTGGTTACCTCACGGAAGGTTCTGCCATTTTCCGTGGCATCGTTCCTGTAGAGCCGGTCACCTGCCCGTTGATCCTCTTCTTTACGCAGGTCGGCCATCCCGTAACTGCGGGAGGTGTGTACCGAATGGTTCAGCAGGTACATATCCAGGTCGCCATCCAGATCGTAATCGAAGAAGGCGGCCTGGGTGGAAAATCCGGTGAAATCGAGTCCGTATGCCGCCGACTCCTCTTTGAATGTGAGGTCCCCCTGGTTGATAAAGAGCTGGTTGTGCCCGGTGAGCCCTTTATAGTCTCCCACATTGCAGAGATGAATATCCAGAAGCCCGTCGCCATTTACATCAGCCATGGTCACCCCGGTGCTCCAGTCGCCCGTTCCTGCTACCCCCGATTGCTCTGTAATATCTTCAAATTTCAGTCCCCCTCTGTTCAGGTAGAGCCTGTTCCCGACCTGGTTGGCCGAAAAGTAGAGATCGACCAGTCCGTCGTTGTTGATGTCGCCGGCGGCCACGCCTGCTCCATTATTAAAATAGAGGTATTCGATGATATTGAACGCTTCGGTCTCGTTAAGCCGGTTCTCAAAATCGATACCTGTAAAGGAGGGGGGGAGCGCGGTGAACAGGGTGTTGCTCTCCTTACGGTTACATGAGAGTGTTATCGAAAGGAGCAGAAAGATATATGTCGTTTTTCTCATATCACTGTTTTTGTACCCTGAAGAGTTGAAGCGGATCGTTGCTTCGCGCAACCACCAGCACTGTTCCGTTGGGGGTTTGTATGGTTTTGATGTCCCTGATCTCTCCCTCCAGTCTGAATCCGGACACCAGGGGAGGGACTACTCTGAAGCCTCCACGGCCATCCCCTGCAAGGAAGTTCCCGTAACTTGCATCGTAACGGCCCACCTCCGGCTTTACATGGTAGAGGTTTCCACCCAGCAGCAGGTCGATGTTTCCGTCGCCGTTAAAATCGCCTGTTTCGGCTGCCATTACTGTGGAAAATTGCGTTTCGATAGGAAGGGCCCTGATGGAGAAATGGCCCGATCCGTCATTAAGGAAAAGAGCGGATTCAAGCTGAGCAACATCCAGCTGAATGGCATTGGTCAGCTGTTCCGGTGCAAACACATCGGTGATAGTCTGTTGTTTGTACAACTCGTATTTGGGATATTTCTTAAGCAACAAGGGGAGCTGACGGGTCAGATCGTGTTTCAGTGCCATGGGGTAGGAGCTGTCTCCTTCATAGACGCAAATGATCTGTTCGGCCGATCCGTTCAGGTCAAAATCATTTACATACATCGTTACGGGCCGCTCTGCACTTGCTTTAAAGCGTGAATTGAGGCCATGGTTCCCCGCAAAAAAATCGATATCTCCGTCCCGGTCAAAATCCCCGGTGGTGATGCAGTTCCACCAGCCAGTGGTATTTTCAGATCCAAATGCATCCTGGTTCTCCCGGAAGGTTCCGTTTTCATTGATAAAGACCTTCAGCGGCATCCAATCGCCCGCCAGGATCATATCCGGATCCCCGTCACCATCCACATCTTCCCACTGCATATCGCGCAGCATCCCTGCCTCCTTCAGTTCCGGTGCAATCTGTTCAGTCACATTGGTGAATCTCCCTTTGCCATCATTTTCCAGCAGGTAGCCGTTGACCGGTACCCCATAGAGGAAGGGGCGCAGCCGGATTCCCACGAAGAGTTCCATCACACCATCGTTATCAAAATCTGCGGCACGTACACAGCCTGTACTTTCATATCGGCCCGCAGGAAGGATCTGAGGTGATTTTGAAAAATGTCCCCTGCCATCGTTCAGGTACAACTGGTCGGCCAGGGCAGACGAACTGGTGGAGAGTTCATTTCCCCCGCTGGCCACATAGAGGTCCAGGTCGCCATCTCCATCTGCATCAAACAGGGCACAATCGGTATCTTCAGAAGTTTTGTCTTTCTCAAACAGTGCCCCATTGGATGCCACAAAGGAGCCATTTCGTTGTTGAATAAGGAGGCTGCCTGAATGGCCCCTGGCTCCGCCCACGAAAAGGTCCTCCAGTCCATCCCCGTTCACATCCCCTTTACAGGTGCGCGGCCCTTCGGTGGAGAGCATCTGGTAAATCAGTTTTTCCCTGCGAAAATCATCAAACTCATTCTCCCGGTGTATGAAATCAACAGCAACTTCATCCGTGATCTCCTTAAACCATCTCTCTTCAGGTTTCGCAATATTCACGAAGGGAGCGGCGGTGGGTAACCCATCCTCCTGGTAAAGGGTCAGTATCTGGTCGGTTGGCACATCCCTCATGATGGTCACTGTTCCATCGGGCCACTGCACCACCAGCGAATCGACCATGGTCAGTTGGCCCACACCCAGGTTGGGACGGGGGTCCATGGTGGATTTAAAACCACGCATGGGCATCTGTTCCAGGTAGAAAGAGTGGTCCTGATGCATGGCGGTTACCTTGCTCCCAATGGCATCGGTGTTGCCCGGTTTTCCCTTTAGGATCACCTTCAGGTAGTGGTGGTCGGGCAGTTTTTCAGAAGTTTCGTTGCGGTAGAGGAACATGGGCATGTTCACATTGTTAACCACCAGGTCGAGGTCCCCGTCGTTATCAAGGTCCCCGTAAGCAGAGCCATTGGAGTGGCTCGG
>JAGLTY010000303.1 GCA_023135025.1 Bacteroidales bacterium
CACATCGGGACTCTCATCGGTCGACTCTGAAATGGTGATGAACCTTCTGCGGGAACAGGTTTTTAAAGGAAAACTGGTGATTGTGAATATTCACCAACCATCGTCCACTCTATACAAGATGTTTGACCGGATCATCTTCCTGGACAAGGGGGGATACCAGATCTACTGCGGGAACCCTTCGGAAGCGGTGGTCTACTTTAAAACGAAAAGCAATCATGCCAATGCCAATGAGGATCAGTGCATCCGGTGTGGCAATGTGGATCCTGACCAGGTGCTTCAGATCATAGAGGCTAAAATTGTGAATGAACACGGCAAACTCTCCCGTACCCGGAAAACGAGCCCAAAGGAGTGGTTCGATCTCTTTATAAGCAACAGGGAGAGTCCGCCACAGGAGCCGTCCGGTAAAGAAAAACTTCCCGATAATCAATACAGTATTCCCGGACTCCTGAAACAGACTAAAATTTTCTTTACCAGGGACCTGCTCACCAAACTCGCCAACAAACAGTATATCCTGATCACCCTTCTGGAGGCACCTCTGCTGGCAGTGATCATGGGGTATTTTACCAAATATTTCAGTGGTACCTCCGACAATCCGGCAGCTTATGTGTTCCGGAACAATGAGAACCTGCCCGCATTCCTGCTGATGAGTGTGGTGGTTTTCCTCTTCCTGGGAATGACCATCAGCTCGGAGGAGATTATCAAGGACCGGAAGATCATACAGCGGGAATCCTTTCTAAATTTGAGCAGGGGGAGCTATCTCCACTCCAAGATCCTGATCATGTTCGCCATCTCTGCCTTCCAATCGCTCTCCTATGTATTGATCGGTAACTTCATCTTCGAGATCAAAGGAATGCTGTTCAGTTACTGGCTGGTTCTCTTCACCACCTCCTGTTTTGCAAATCTTCTGGGTCTGAATATTTCGGCCGGACTGAACTCTGTGATCACCATCTATATTCTTGTTCCATTCCTTTTGATTCCACAGATCCTCTTTAGCGGGGTACTGGTGAAGTATGACAAACTTCACAAAAGCCTTACCAACTATGAATATGTTCCGGTGATTGGTGATATGATGGCCTCCAGATGGGCCTATGAAGCACTGGCCGTAGAACAGTTTAAAAACAACAGATTTGAAAAAGTGTTCTTTGGTATAGAGCAGGAGATAAGCAGTGCCGATTACCTGCAGGCTTACCTGATTCCTGAGCTGGAGATCAAACTGGATGCATTACAACAACGTTTTATTGATGGCGCTGATCCTGAAAACATCCATGCGGAGCTGCAAATTTTATCGAACCAGCTGTCAAAACTGGGGAAACTGGTTCCTGAGATTCCGGCCTATAAGCCTGTTGGAGCAGATTTGAGTCTGCTTAATGATTCAACTGTTGTTTCCATTCAAACCTATCTCAAGCGTATAAGCGACCTGTCGCGCAGCAGGGTGGGGAAAGGACAAAAAGAGAAGAACGAAATTAACAAAGCATTGATTGCGCAACTGGGAGGCATCCAGGCTTATACCACCTTCAGAAACAAATACGATAACAAGAGTCTCTCTGGACTGGTGCTGGACCGGTATGCCCACCATATGGTGGTCGAAAAAGATGGCCGCATGATCAGGAAATATCAACCCGCCTATATGAAACCCACTTCCAGGTTTGGCAGGGCACACCTCTATGCACCCAACAAACAGATTGGCAAGCTTGAGATTGATACGCTGTGGTACAATGTAATCGCCATCTGGCTCTATTCCCTGCTGCTCTATCTGACCCTTCGTACAGATCTTCTTCGAAAAGTGGTTACCTCCTCCGAAAGAAGAAGGCTCACTCGGAAACAAACCACCTGAGACCCAGGGTGAGCGAGATCATATTGTTATTGATTAACAAGGGTTCCCGATTGATTACCGGGCTTAAATCGGGCAAGTACTGTAGTTCAGCAAACAATCCCAGCTGCTGAAACCTGAACTCAAGACCTGCACCGCAGGTCAGTCCTAAGATAGTACCATTTTGCCCATACAGGGGATACTCTGAATCGGTGCTATAATTCAACAGCATATCTATCCTTGGACCCAGTAGAAAATATGGAACCAGGGATGCCTGACCCATCCTGTACCTGGCCATGGGTGCAAGAGATAGATATTTGAAGGTTGATGTTGTCAACTCCCCTTCATTGACAGTGATCCTGTCATTGTCCAGGTGATTGACGGTGACCGATTGTATGCTTGAACTGCTCCCCTTAAGCGCATAGGATATATCAATCTGAAAACTGAAATGAACACCTCTGAATGCCTCCACAAAAAGTGAAAGGGCCGGTCCCACAAGCGGTTCTGTCTCCAGGGTATAATCGATGGGTGTGAACCGGAAGCTCTGGTTGGCCAGGGAGATACCCCCCTTCACTCCCAGGGTGGGGGAAAACTGGCCATAAAGAGCAGGAAAAGCTGTCAATACAGTAAGCGCTATGGTAAGCAGTCTCCTTCTCATTCCACAAGTAATTTTTGCACTTCAACCCTGTTGTTATAACGGAATCTGACAAAGTATATCCCCTTGACCGGCTCCTCCAGCTCCACTGCATACTCCATAAAAGGAGTACATCCCCTGTATAAGCGCCGGTATACGGTTTTTCCCGTAAGATCCAACACCTCCAACCTTACCTGATCGTCCGTTTCATAAGCGGTCTCCTCCCTTAAACGAAAGAAGAAAGAGCCCCGGTTTGGGTTGGGTGCAATTGAGAACAATGGGGAATCCTCACCTGCTATAACACTCTTTATCTCTGCGTTCTCTCCATCCAGAACCTGGTTATAGGGATCTATCAAGATGCCGGTGACCACATAAGGGATTTGGAATTGGTAGGTCTCTTCATTTGCCCCATGAAACACCCTCACTGTGGTATCCCCCTCTGTATGGAAAATGGTGTACTCCATGGACATCTTGAAAAGTGGTGTCCGGGTTGAAGAGGTGGATTGGGTAGAGTGAAGGGTAAGTGTCCCGCCCGCCTGCTCCCAGGTCACATCATAGATGGGGTACCCTGCTCCAAAATACCACTGGTTAAAGAAATCTGTAAAATCCATACCCGAGGTCTCCTCCAGCACCTCCTTAAAGTCCAGTCCGGTTGCCACATCATTGGCATACCTGTCAATGAAATTTCTGAGAGTAAGAAAGAAAACAGCAGCATCCTGCAGCTCAAAACGGATCATATGCAACAGCGCCATCCCCTTGTTGTAAGAGAGGTTACCGTTGAAAATGCGAGAAACGTCGTCGGCATCTTCAGCGGGGATATAGACTGTTCCGTCGGGTTCGCGCAGGGCTCTTTCGAACCGGTATTCCCGTTCGC
>JAGLTY010000304.1 GCA_023135025.1 Bacteroidales bacterium
ATATCTTTACTCTGCAGCATGGTTGTTTGTGTTTGGAAGCTTTGTTAATATACTTATATTCAGTATATTAACCAAACAATCCTGCTGCTTTTTTATCCTATATCTTGTTAGTTTTCAACATTTAAGTGAACTGCGAAACTTTAGTTAGTTACTGATCAAAGATAATCAATAGGAGCACTCCACAGGCTTCATATGCTCCTGGGTCAGATTTATCTGGTTCAGTCTCTCCTTTCTGGATTCAAAGCAGTGCTTGCAACCGGAGAAACGTTCAAGGTCCCACAGATCGGCAAAAACCAGCCCCTTCTGCAAACCAATTCCATATGCGATCACCCGCTCCAGTGATTGGATGGAGGGCTCCTGGAAGAACCCTTCATCGGCCAGTCTGTCCAGGGCCCCGTTCCCGGATCTGACAGGGATCACTGAACAGATATCCACTCCACAACTAAAAGCGAAATCGATGGACTTGCAGGCCCACTCCACCCCCTCCTCCTCCGATAGAAATGGAGGGCGAAGCAGAATAAATGCACGTGCAGAGATCCTGTTCGTCTGAAGAAAACCCACAGCTTTCTTAAAACCATCCAGGGTCATCCCCTTGTTCAACCTTGGCAGTACCTCCGGATGGACACTCTCCAGTCCGATGGCCACCTGCAGCCGGCCATTTAGCATCCTGCTGAACTCCAGGGCCTCCTCTCCTATAAAGGCTGTATGACTCTCCACCAGCACATTTTCGAAACCGGCCAAAAGGGAGGCGATCTGCGGATAATCCTCCACCGGAATGGCACCGGGGTCGAAAAAACTTCCACTGTTAAAGAGTTTCAGAGAGGTGGCAGGGGAAAGCTTCTCAAGTGCATATTTAATCTGCGAAGGAATGGCACCAACAGGAACCGTCTCACTGGTGGTATGCTTCCAGAGGTCACACATCAGGCAGCTGTAGGGACACTCCCGATTGGTCAGAAGGATGGCCGACACCTCTTTCACATCTCCACTTAAAGTTCGCTCCCGTTCATTGAACCAGCCATAGGGTAAAAAGGGATCAACCGGGACCTTCTCTCCCCGCATGGAGCGGATCCAGCGGCCATCCATCCGGAAACCGGGGAACCTACTCATAGAGGGAGAGAAACTCCTTGCGATAGTCCAGCTCCTTTTCAGGGAAATGAGACTTGAATGCCTCTTTGGAGGCAGCTCCATGCTGGAAACGTCTTTTTTCTAATACCGGCATCTCCATTCCGGTGACCGCCTTTATGCCGCTGGCCACCACCCGGCCCTTCAGGGCATAGAGTTTCTCATGGTCCCAGCCAGTGAGGTCGATAAATGGGATCCCCTCTGCAACCTCGATCACATTCTCCAGGGTATAGGGACTGAAGCTTATGAAGCCCAGGGTATCAGCGGTTGTATAGGTACGCATATAACCCCGGCTCAGTCCGCCGCTGTAAGTAAGTGAGTGCTTCATCTTGCCTACACCCCACCCTTCATGGTAGAGCATCAGGTTGTTCAGTACGCTTCGTATGGTCAGCTCCGGGTTCTCCTCGATGGGATAGTCCTTCATATTCTCATCTCCGCCATCGCCATCGATCATATGAACCCAGTTTGGGTAACGTTTGCGGATTTCCTCCAGCAGTGCCAGGTTCATGGTGGCTGCCTGAATATCCAGCGGTTTGTAGTCCTCTACAACCTGTACGGTCTTTTTCCAATCGAGCCCCGAAGCTTTCACCTCGATGGGCTCCAGAAAAACCTCCAGGTTCACCGCCTTCAGAAACTCCCTGGCCTGCTTCAGGTCCGCTCCATCACCATCCACACTCAGGGTAAATGCCTTGAGACGCGAGGGACTTTCACCCAGCTCCAGCAGTGCGTGATAGGTGAGCAGAAATACCGAACCACTGTCGATTCCTGCCGAAAATGTGACCCCGATGGGGCCGCTGGTTGCCCTCTGTTTCAGCCACTTTTTAATCTCCTCATACAGTGCAGTCATATATTGCCTGCCGATCTCCTCCACCGGGGTCTCTTGAAACCTGTTTCTTACAGGAGTAAAGAAGCGTTGATGCACAGGGCTGGGATCGGGACATCCAAGCAGTTCGATGGTGGTGATATAGTGCGCCGGAGCCATGCGGGTATAAGAGGGGTGAAACTGGTCATCCAGCCCCTCCTTCTCCAGGTATTTATATATGGTATCGATCCGTTCGGCCAGCACCAGGCAGGGTCCCGCCTTCAGTTTGGCAATAAAGAAACGAAGCGGACGCCCTATGGAGCGGGCCATACGGATGGTCTTTCCCTCCACCGCCACCAGGGCAAACTGTCCGTCAATACTCCTGACACCCTCTGCATCTCCTGCCCTCACATGTTCCACAGCTTCATCAATGGACATATTATAAATGATATTCTTTCCGGGATCGGTCAGATCCACCACACGATTCACATATTCATGGTTCATTTTCTATCTGTTTAGTTTTGAGCGAAATGGGATGATAATTCTATTAAAAACACTTTCCAAAGGTAGTAAAATCAAGGTTTTTTCGCAATATAGAATACATCTAAATAAGATGTTAAAAGTATCACAAATGTTAAAAAACATTAAATTCGCCATATTACATGCATAACACATATGCACCCTTTTACTAAACAACAACCTAATACTAAGACAATTTGTTATTCATTGCTAACTTTAAAACTACTTTAATTATGCGAAATTCTGCATGGTGGAAAAGCGGCTTTTTGTCGCTTATCCTGTTTGGTTTTGCGATCAGCTTAACCTTTGCCCAGGAGATAACAGTGACCGGTACGGTCTCTTCCGACGCGGAAGGCCCCATCCCCGGTGTCAACATTGTGATCCAGGGAACCACACAGGGGACCGTGACCGATGTGGATGGTAATTTCAGTATTACCGTTCCGGGTCCCGATGCCGTCCTGGTATTCACTTCTATTGGTTATGCATCACAGTCTGTTACTGTGGGCAACCAGACCTCTATTAATGTTACACTAACCGAAGATGTCACCGCGCTGGACGAAATTGTGGTGATCGGGTATGGTACCCAGAAGAAGAAAGAGCTCACCAGCGCCATCTCCAATGTCAAATCGGAAGATTTTGTAAAGGGTAATGTGAACAATCCCGCACAATTGCTTCAGGGTAAGGTGGCCGGTTTGTCCATAACTAGACCCGGCGGCAACCCCAACCAGGGCTATACCATACGACTAAGGGGTATGAGTACCATTGGTGCCAATACCGAGCCTCTGGTAGTGATCGATGGTGTTATTGGAGGATCCCTGAATAATGTGGATCCCAATGACATTGAATCCATCGACGT
>JAGLTY010000305.1 GCA_023135025.1 Bacteroidales bacterium
AACCAAACTGGTAACCGTTGAAGAGAAGCTCGGAGAAGTGACTCAGCAGAAAAGAGAGCACGGGCGAGAGTATGGCCAGCAGGGGAACAATCCGGTCGCGCACCTGCAGCCGGGTAAATAGTCCGAATGCATAGAGTCCCAGCAGGGGACCGTAGGTATATCCGGCCACCCGGAAGATGGCCGAGATCACACTTTCGTCGTTGATGGCCCGGAACAGCATGATTACCAGTCCAAGTACCACCGAGATGGCCAGATGCACCCTCCTGCGTGTACGGGTCAGCTTTTTCTCCTCCCAATTCTGCGCCTCCAGGATATCTACGGTAAAAGATGTGGTAAGCGCCGTTAGCGCCGAGTCGGCACTGGAGTAAGCCGCAGCTACCAGTCCCAGGATAAAGAAGATTCCCACCACCTGAGGCAGGTATCCGCCAGTGACCACCATGGGAAAGAGGTTATCGGTGGTTCCCGGTATCTCAATCCCCCTGAATTGTGCAAACTGGATCAGTACGGCACCCAGAAAGAGAAAGACCAGGTTCACCGGCACCAGGGAGATGCTCATCAGGTACATGTTCTTTTTGGCCTCCTTAATGTTCTTGCAGCTCAGGTTCTTCTGCATCATATCCTGATCCAGTCCGGTCATCACAATGGTGATAAAGGCACCAGCCAGGAAGTGTTTAAAAAAATGATTCTCCTTCTGCCAGCCTTCAAAAACCCAGATTTTCGCATCATCTCCTGCCACCACCCTTCCGATCATCTCTCCCAGTGAAAGATCCATGAAACTTGTAATCAGGAGAATAGAGACCACCACAGCCGTCAGCATGCAAAATGTCTGCAGGGTATCGGTCCATATAATGGTCTTGATTCCGCCACGGAACGTGTAGAGCCAGATCAGGGCGATGGTCACAATCACTGTCACATAGAAGGGAATGTGCAACGATTCAAAAACAGTGATCTGCAATACATTGGCCACCAGGAACAGCCTGAAGGATGCCCCGATGATCCGGGAGAGCAGGAAGAATGATGCGCCTGTTTTGTAGGAGAATCTGCCAAAACGCTCCTCCAGGTAAGTGTAGATGCTGGTTAGTTGCAGCCGGTAGTAGAGCGGCATCAGCAGGTTGGCAATCACAGCATAACCCACCAGGTAACCCAGCACCATCTGCATATAGGAGAACTGGCTGTCGGCAACCCAGCCGGGTACAGAGATAAAGGTGACTCCCGAGAGCGATGCACCGATCATGCCGAAGGCTACCACATACCAGGGCGACTTGCGTTCACCCAGGAAGAAAGCGTCGTTTCCGGCTCCCCGGCCTGAATACCAGGAGATGACCAGCAGAAGCAGGAAGTACCCAATAACAATGGATATGATCAGTGTAGCTGACAAGAGGATTGGTTTGAGTTTGGCAAAATTGAAGAAAATCGCACGAAGATGAAAATTATAAGTGCTATTTTTGATCTCGCATGCATACCTATTCATCAAAACTGCTGGAAGAAGTTGTGGAGGAGTTCGCCACACTACCCGGGATCGGAAGAAAAACCGCCCTCAGGCTCGTACTGCACCTGCTCAAACAGGAAGAGAGGGATGTGGAACATTTCGGACGTACCATCCTGCGCATGAAAGAGGAGATAGTCACCTGCAAAGAGTGTCACAATATTTCAGATAGTGAGGTTTGTCACATCTGCTCCGACCCTTACCGCGATAAACAGACCATCTGTGTGGTAGAATCGATCCGCGATGTAATGTCGGTAGAGAATACCCAACAGTTTACCGGGGTCTACCATGTGCTGGGAGGGATCATCTCCCCCATGGATGGCATTGGTCCGGCCGACCTGACCATTGAATCGCTCGTGAAGAAGGTGAAAACCGGGGAATGCAGGGAGGTAATCCTGGCGCTCAGTACCACCATGGAGGGCGATACCACCAATTTCTATATCTACCGAAGGCTCCAGAAATACCCCGTAACCATCACCACACTCGCCAGAGGTGTGGCCATTGGTGACGACCTGGAATATGCCGATGAGGTGACCCTGGGACGCTCCCTGCTTAACCGGACCTCCTTTGAGGAAACTTTTAAACACAGCAAACATGGAACTTAAGAAGAACCTGTATACCATTGGAGGGATCCCGGTGATCGACCTGGCACAAAAGCATGGGTCGCCACTCTACATCTATGATACTGCCGTAATGATCAGGCAGTACAAGCGGATCACCGGCGCTTTTTCGGGGTCCAATGTAAAGATCAACTATGCCTGCAAAGCGCTGACCAATATCAACGTGCTGAAGCTGTTCATGGGACTGGGTTCCGGACTGGATGCGGTATCTGTACAGGAGGTGGAGCTGGGACTGAAGGCGGGATTTGCGCCCCGGGATATCCTCTACACACCCAACTGTGTCTCCATTGAAGAGATCGAAGAGGCGGTGGAGCTTGGTGTGCGTATCAATATCGATAACATTGCCATCCTGGAGGAGTTCGGAGTTAAATATGGCGCCAGGGTACCTGTTTGTGTCCGCATCAATCCACATGTAATGGGAGGAAGCAACAACAAGATCTCCACCGGTCATATCGACTCAAAATTCGGCATCTCCATCTACCAGATGCCCCATGTGCACCGTATTGTGGAGACCAATAAGATGAAGGTGGAGGGAATCCATATGCACACCGGTTCGGACATCCTCGATATGGAGACGTTCCTGCGGGCCTCCGAGGTGATGTTCGAGACAGCCAAAGAGTTTAAGGAGCTCGATTATGTCGATTTTGGCAGCGGGTTCAAGGTACCCTACAAGGCCGACGATGTTTCGACCGACGTGGAGGCTCTGGGCAAAGATCTCACCAAACGTTTTAATCTGTTCTGCAAGGAGTATGGAAAAGAGCTGATCCTTATCTTCGAACCGGGAAAGTTCCTGGTGAGTGAGGCGGGCTATTTTGTGGCACGTGTCAATGTAATCAAGCAGACCACCTCCACTGTCTTTGCAGGGCTCGATACCGGCCTCAACCACTTTATCAGGCCGATGTTCTATGAGGCCTACCATGAGATTATCAATGTCAGTAAGCCGGGAGGAAAAACCCGGATATATACGGTGGTGGGATATATCTGTGAGACCGATACCTTTGGATGGAACCGTAAGATCAGTGAGGCAACAGAGGGCGACTACCTGCTCTTCAGAAATGCAGGAGCCTACTGTTATGCCATGTCCTCCAACTACAACTCCAGGTTACGCCCGGCCGAGGTCCTGGTGCACAAAGGAGAGGACCACCTGATCAGAAAAAGAGAAGATATGGAAGACCTGCTCCGAA
>JAGLTY010000306.1 GCA_023135025.1 Bacteroidales bacterium
TTAGTTAACAAGGTAACAATTACCTTATTCAAAATCAATCATCGCCTTCATCACCCCATCCTTGTATCCTGCAACCAGATCAAAGGCATCTTTGGTATTCTCAAAACTGAAGCGATGAGTGACCATCTCCGATACTGAGATCTCTCCGTCAGCCATCATATCCAGTGTCGGTTGAACGGCCTCATTCTGTCTTCTGACATTCTGGATGGTCAGCTCCTTGTGTCTTGATTTATCCACAGGAAGTGACCACCTGTCAAACTCCGGGATCCCGATGATCATCAGTTTTCCTCCGGGTTTCAGCAGCTCCACGGCACTGTCGATGGCATCCTGCTGTCCGCAGCATTCAAACACCACATCCAGCAGTTCCGGTACTCTGTTTGCGATTTTTTCCACCACATCTTCGCGATCAGGATTGGCTGTCAACAGAGCACTGCTCTTTTCGGCAATCTTCAGCCGTTCATCAATCTTATCGGTTACAAACACCTCTGCTGCCCCCATGGCCAGCGCTGACAGCAATACACTCATTCCAATGGGACCGAACCCCAGGATCCCAACCTTTGCCCCCTCCATGGGAATCGATTGCTTCACTGCATAGAGACCAATGGCCAGGGGTTCCGAAATGGCAGCTTCATCATAAGTCATCTGGTCGGGTATCTTAAAACAACTGGTCTCAGGCATAACAATAAATTCCGACAGGGAACCTTCGGCCTGACCGGGACAACCCAGAAAACGCAGTTTACGGCAGGTATGTGGCCGGCCCACTTTGCACTGGTCACACTCCCCGCAGGGCATGGCTGGCTCAATGGCAATCCGGTCGCCCGGCTTCACCAGGGTCACCCCTTCACCAACAGCCTCCACCTCTCCAGCACCTTCATGTCCCACAGTAAACGGGTATTGCACCACCTGGCTGCCGATCTTTCCCGAAACATAGTAATGGATATCGGATCCGCAAACCCCCAGGGTTTTCATTTTGATCAGCACATCTCTGTCGTTCAGAATGGCCGGGGTGGCGACCTCCTTCATTTCCATCTGACGAATACCTGTTAGCATCATTGCTTTCATTATCTTGGCGTTTTAGAGAATGATTAAAAGTATTAAAATGAAAGCACTTTTTATCGGCGGGACAGGAAATATATCCAATGCATGCTCACGACTTGCACTTGCCAGAGGTTTTGATCTATCTATTCTGAGCAGGGGTAAACGATCCCGAAGCGATCTGACAGATGCTACATTTATCACGGCGGATATCAATGAGGCCAGACAGATCAAAGAGCAGCTCAGGGGAGAGAGGTTTGATGTGGTGGTGAACTTTATTGCATTTTCTCCTGCGGAGGTTGAACGGGATATTCAACTGTTTTCAGAAAACTGTGATCAGTACATTTTTATCAGTTCAGCCTCTGCCTATCAGAAACCTCCCTCCCATCCGGTTATTACCGAGTCGACACCTCTATCTAATCCTTACTGGGACTACTCCCGGAATAAAATTGCATGTGAGGAGGTCCTTATGAAGGCATACCGTGAAAAAGGATTTCCTGTAACCATTGTGAGGCCCTCCCATACCTATGAGACCGTGATCCCTGTTGCCATTGGCAGCTGGGAGGATTTTACCATTATTGACCGGATGAGAAAAGGGGGGACGGTGATCATTCACGGGGATGGTACATCGCTGTGGACCATTACACATTCACAAGATTTTGCAAAGGGATTTGTGGGTTTGATGGGCAATCAGCAATCCATTGGACACAGTTTCCACATCACATCAGATGAGCTCCTTAACTGGAACCAGATTTACCAGGCTGTAGCAGAAGCAGCTGGAGCCGATCTGAAAGCGGTACATATTTCATCGGATTTCATATGCGAAGAAGCCGATAAAATCGGACAGGAGTGGATGCGGGGAAACCTGATGGGTGATAAGGCCAACAGTGCCATTTTCGACAATACAAAAATAAAGCGGCTTGTTCCCGGCTATGTAGCCACCATCCCGTTCAGGGAAGGAATCAAAAGAACTGTGGAGTGGTTTGACGCCCATCCTGACAGGATCAGGATCGAGGATGAGAACAACAGGCTAATGGATGCCGTCCTGACCGCCTACGGTTGCTGAAGACTATTTTGATCGGGGATGAAAACTGATAATGGCTTCACGAAGATACTCTCTGTCCAGGTGGGTATAGATTTCGGTGGTGGTGATCGATTCGTGTCCAAGCATCTCCTGAACGGCCCGAAGATCGGCCCCGCCTTCAACAAGGTGGGTGGCAAAGGAGTGTCTGAAAGTGTGGGGGCTCACCGTTTTCTGAATACCGGCATCCCTGGCCAGCTCCTTGATAATGGTGAATACCATGTTCCGGGTGAGCATCCTTCCCCTGCGATTCAGGAAAAGAACATCTTCGTATCCAGGTTGTATGGATAGGGAGTTCCGATCGGGCAGGTAAAGATCGATCTCTCTGAGTGCACGTGGGCTAAACGGTACCAGCCGCTCCTTATCCCCTTTTCCAATGACCCGGATAAACCCTTCGGCCCTGAAGATTCCCGAAATCTGCAACCTCACCAGTTCTGTTACGCGGAGACCACAGCTATAGAGGGTCTCCAGCATCGCCTTGTTCCGGCGGCCCTGGGGCTTGCTTAAATCAATTTTACTCAGAATCCTGTCAATCTCAGCCACCGTCAGCACTTCAGGCAATTTACTTCCCAGCCTTGGCCCTTCCAGCAACGCTGTGGGATCCCTTTCAATCATCTCCTCCATCAGGAGATAACGGTAGAAAGCC
Source organism: Bacteroidales bacterium (assembly GCA_023135025.1). GTDB lineage: Bacteria > Bacteroidota > Bacteroidia > Bacteroidales. The sequence continues at coordinate 2,763 of JAGLTY010000306.1, forward strand.
TTTATTCCTGAAAGAATTCTGGCCTGGCTCCTGGCTGAAAGTCCCATCTCACTGATCCAGAACAGGAACTGACCCAGTCTCTCCGGATCCAGCTCTTCCGGATCAGCCTCTATCCGGACACTCTCCAGGAACTGTTCCAGTTTTGCAATATCGGAGAGATATGCCTCAATAGAGTTGGGCGACAATCCCTTCTCCAGCTTCAGGAACCCTTCATACTCTTTTATGACCGTTTGCCAATCCATCAGAAAGGAAATCGCTCCACCATCATAACCAGTGAGATACCAAGTCCGGCCCCGCTGAGCAGTACATGCCACTCACGCCTGGGTACTCCCAGAAGATTCACCACCACCTCAGTCAGCAGCATAATGATGCTCACAATGATTGATAAACTGATGAAGTGACCGCAAGATCCCTGTTTTTCCTGATTTAACTTCCACAGGCAGAACATATTTATCATATTGGAAAAGGAAATCAACCTGCGCGCTGGATTGCTTTTTTTCGCGG
>JAGLTY010000307.1 GCA_023135025.1 Bacteroidales bacterium
TTTTTAAAGTCGTAAAGTAGAACTAGGTAGGGATTTCATTACATTATTCCCGTATTTCATAACAGGTCGTTCGCTACTATTATGGATATTTGTATCGACATATATAGATACATGAATATAAAAATCTGAGTTATGAGAACGATTAGTTACAAATTGTCAGGATGGTGGGTTGTGGCCATAGCTATTTTACTTTCAATCACGCAATGTACTGAATCCACCGGGCTGGATGATCAAATGACACCCGGAAGTGAACTGGACGAATCGGTTATTCAGGGGGCCGAACTCACAGAAGCCGAAATTGATGGGATCAGGTTTATGAGAGAGGAGGAGAAGGTGGCCCGGGATGTATATATTTATCTTTATGAGATCCATCCACTGAGACCCTTCCTAAACATTTCAAAAAGTGAACAGGCCCATATGGATGCCATCAAATATTTAATTGACACTTTTGATATTGAAGATCCCGTAGGAGAGAATCCTGAGGGGGTGTTCCAGAATGAGGAGTTACAGCAACTCTACAATGTGCTTATTGAAAGAGGCAGCACCTCCAGGGAGGAGGCTCTGAAAGTTGGGGCCCTGATTGAAGAGGTAGACATTATTGATCTTCAGACCGAATTGGATTCCGTCGCGCAGAATGAGGATGTGATCAGGGTCTACACCAACTTATGCAAGGCTTCAGAAAGCCATTTGCGGGCATTTACCGGGGTCCTTGCCCTGTATAGTGTGGAATATACCCCTGTTTTACTCAGCCAGGAGGAGTTTGACAGAATCCTGGCTGATTAACCTTAAAAGATTTCATCCACCTGCTCCTCTTCAAACATATCAGAGAAGTCCCTGACCGATTTTGAGGCCTTCCTGCCTCCGAAGAAACCCAGCAGGGCAAGAAGTAACAGCACTATGGCCACAATTTTCACAGTGGACTCTTTTCCTTTCAGGGCCTGAATAGTAGCCTGGTAAAGCAGATATATAGAGTAGAGGCTGACAGCCAGAGCAACAACTCCCCCCAGGGTGAAGCTGATCACATAAAAAAATGCAAGAAAGGCATTAATGGGATAGACCACCATTAAGGAAGCTGCTACCCTTACGTTGGCTTCATAATCGGTATTGCCCCCGCAGATAGCTGAGATCACCAGCATGATGGCACCGCCTATGAACACAGCAATAATTGCTCCTATGACAGACCAGATCAGGGCCATGATCCCAATAGCGCCGCCCCAGATCCCGGCACCCATGGCAGACCATCCAAGAACACTCCATAATAGTGCAAACAGGCCTGCTAATGTTCCATAGATGGCTGCTTTGATTAAGGGTTCGGCAAATCCCCCTGCCAGGGGCATGGATTCAAAATATCCTTTTGGATTCAGCAATGTTTCCCGGGAATCTTTTAAAATTTTGTTGAAATTGATGCTTTCGTTGCTCATGATGTTGTGGTTTTATTTGAGGAGATAAATTACAAAGATTGTACTGTAACTGCAAACCCTATTCAACCACAGGAAGCATGACCTTAAATGTGGTCCCTTTCCCCTCTTCCGATTCCACGGCAATCTGCCCACCATGGTTACTGATGATCTGGCGGGAGAGGCTTAATCCTATTCCTGATCCTTCCGGTTTGGTGGAGTAGAATGGAACAAAGATCTTTTCAAGGACTTCGGGAGGAATAGCAGCCCCGCTGTTATAAATCTCAATGGATACCTGGTGGAGGATTCTTTTCACAGAGATCCCGATTACAGGATCCTTCACATTGTCCATAGCCTCGGTGGCATTCTTTACAATATTGATCAAAACCTGTTTTAACTGGGATGGATCTACAGAGACCACTATGTGTTCAGGTCCCGGATGCATGGAACAGCTGATCCCTTTTTCCTTGCAAGGGATCTCATACAGCTCTCTTAGCTCTTCCAGCATCTCTGCCACATGCACCTTCTCCTTCAGAGGTGCAGGAAGTCTTGATAACTGGCGGTAGCTGCCAATGAACTCTGTAAGCGCTCGGTTCCGGCCGGAGATGGTTTTTAGCGCAGTATATAGATTATCGATGGTCTTCTGGGAGAGCTCGGAAACATCTTTGGATTTACCGTTTTTTTCAAGCAACATGACCCCTGTTTCTGTAAGGGAGGAGAGTGGTGTAAGGCTGTTCATAATCTCGTGAGCCATGATGCGGCTGATGGTTTGCCACGACTCCATCTCCTTCTGTTCAATCTCAGGCTCTATATCCTGGAAGGTGATGATTTTTACGGTCGTTCCCCCTATTTTCACTGTATTCAGAAGTACCAGCAGCTGTTTTCCTGTGGGTGTATTGCTGAACCGGATCATTTGTCTCCCCGATTCGCCCATGGAATCCACTGCACCGGTGAAAAGAGGAGCACTCTTCTCTATCTCTGCCCAGGTTGGTTTTCGTGTATTGTACAGTCCCAGAGTGTTCAGGGCAAGTGGATTGATCATTTCAGGTTCATGCTGTTCATCCAGGGTTAAAACTGAAGTATGGATATGCTCAAGAATGGTTTGCAGATACTGGTATTGTGTCTCTTTCTCGATCCTTGCCGAAGCAATGGCCCGGATAATTTGCTGGGCAGACTCTGCAAGCCCCTCGAACCCGAGGCCTGCTGCTTTGTCCCGGATCGTTTTATTATAGTCCCCATACCTGATTGATTCGAGCAACGATTTTACAATCTGATTGGTGCGGGCAATGGAGTGGAACAGCTCAACAACTAACAGGATCAGGATCAGGGATAAACCCAGTACAGAAAATATCCTGGCCTGTTCGCCAATGACCAGGGCCAATGCAAGCATGGCCAGGAAGATCAGAACCAGCCGGGCCGATATTCGGAGCATGTACTTATTGAATACCATGTTTCTTCATTCTCCTGTAGAGTGCGTTCCTGTCGATCCCCAGGTCGGCTGCGGCCCTGGTAACATTTCCCCGGTTTGTGATAAGCGCTTTTTGTATCAGAGTTTTTTCATTTTCCTTAATATTCAATGTGGCCTGAGCTGTGGCAACTCCAGCAGTGGTCCCCAGCTGATCAAACCTGACCTGTCTGTTTTCGGCCATGATGACCCCCCGGGCCAGTGTGTTCTGCAGTTCACGTACATTCCCCGGCCAGTGATATTGCTGCAGCTGCTTCATGCTTTTTTTACTGATCTCAAGTCCCGGTTTGCCATATTTCCGGCATGCCTCACCCAGAAAGTGTTCGGCAAGCAGCGGGATATCATCCAGGCGTTCCCTTAGAGGGGGGAGAACCAGCTCAATGGTATTGAGCCGGT
>JAGLTY010000308.1 GCA_023135025.1 Bacteroidales bacterium
AAGGAGCCTTTAAGCGGGATATACCCATAATTTTTGATCCGGGCCGATAACCAGTAGTAGCTGTTTCTTTCACTATTCTGTTCCTGAGTGGTAGAGCCCGGATGATATGATTCTACTCCATAACCTGCTCTAATAGCAAGGCTCCGCTGGGTTCCCTCTGTGGCAAATTGCTTATTATTTAAGGTATTTCTTTCGCTGGCCAAATAGAGAGAAACCTTGTTTACATTTGAAACCTCCGATGTGTCGGTGGAGGAGAAATCCTTAGTCATATAGTAGATCTCTCTGTTCCGGCCAATACCCACCCCACTCTTGATAATACCATTTATCCGGAATGGAATTCCCACATCAAACCTGAAATTAATCTCATCCTCTGTAATATAGGAGGGTTTCAGGTCCTCGAAAAAGAAATTGGTGTTATAGCTATTGTATTGATATCCATTGTAGCTGAAGTTCCCCCGGAAAAAGATCGGAACTCTTGCTGGATAATCAAATCTGAATCCCAGATTTACACCGTTATAAAAGCGGCCAAACTGTATACTGCCCTTCAGGTGTGTGCTGACCTCTGAAATCTGCCTGTAACTGAAACCCAGATAGGTCTGGGCCAGTCCTGTTGTTGAGAAAAATAGTCCAAACCTTGCCTCCAGGGGCGCCTGGGGTATCACTCTGAGTTTCATTATAAACAAGCTATCTTCCGGTTTATACACCGCCTGCGGATAGATATAAAAAAGGTTCTTATCGTTGGCCAGTTTCAGGTACTCTCTCTTCATCTCCTTCAGATCCAGAATGGAATCCAATTTCCGGATACTCTGCTCCACATAATACTTCTGATTGTCATTTAATCCTTCGATTTTAAACTCGTTAAACCGAAGTTCCGGAAGCCTCTCTACAAAAGCCTCCCTTTTACGGTTCAATGTAGCTGTATCATCAGCTGTTCGGCTAATCAGTAATTTAATACTATCCATCTTTTCGATGGTCGTTCTGTACCCCACCTCAACAAACTCATCCAGCTTATCAAATGCAAGCAGAGATTCCTTTTCAAGATCTATATCGAGCAGTATGCCCCTCTCTGGGTCAATTTCATAACTGGAGGGTTTCATTACGATATTCTCGATCTGGGCCAGAATATCAAATTCATCGGGAGGCCTGTTTCCCTGGGCAGCCTTGCTCCCAATGATCACATCGGGATTAAATTGTTCCAGTACATGTTGTACCGGGAAGTTATTATAGATGCCGCCATCGTACATAATATTCCCCTCCATCACAATGGGGCGGAAATAGAGGGGAACAGTCATGGAGGCCCTGACCGCCTGTGACAGATCCCCTTTTCTGAATACAACTTCCCTGCTATTACTTATATCCACAGCGTTGCACAGAAACGGAATAAACAGGCTGTCAAAATCGTACCCTGCAGCTGCGCTGGCCCTGGAAAAGATCTCCATAAAAGCAAAATCCATCAAGTGGTTGGGAATAACACTTAATGGTAACCTTGTTTTGGGAACAGTATCTTTCAGGTCGATCCCCACGTTGAAAATATCGGGCCCGGGATCTTCTTCTTTGAAATAGTATTTATACTCCTCTTCCATTATACCGCTCATCCAGTACCGAAACTCTTCCGACCCGATGATCTCAATGATCTCATCTGTCCTCATTCCCATGGCATAACACCCACCCACAATGGCCCCCATGGAAGTTCCCCCAATATAGTCGATGGGAATCCTGTTCTCTTCCAGAGCCATGATCACCCCAATATGCGCCAGTCCCTTTGATCCTCCTCCGCTAAGCACAAGTCCCACAGACTGACTCGAAGCCATAAACGGCACTAAACCAATTAAGCTGAGTATGAAATACTTTTTCAACATTCGTTTTATCTTTGCAGGACTAATCTATATTAAAAATACATCAATTATGATGAAGAACTATCTGTCTGCACCGATTGTTTCAATAGTGATCGCACTCTTTATGCTTTCATTTCCTGCTGCAGCACAGGAAACCCAGGGTGAACAAATGATAATAATAGAGACAACCATTGGTGACATGGTCATCAAACTCTATAATGAAACGCCTGCTCACCGCAACAACATGATCAAGCTGATCAATGATGGATTTTACAATGACCAGCTTTTTCACAGAGTTATCAAAGATTTTATGATTCAGGGTGGAGATCCTCACTCCACAGGTGCTGAAAAGGGCCAGCGCCTTGGTTCGGGTGGTCCCGGTTACACCATTCCCGCTGAATTTCATAAAAATCTGATACATAAGAAGGGTGCTCTGGCTGCTGCCAGAAAAGGGGACAGAGACAATCCCGAACAGGCTTCATCCGGTTCTCAGTTTTACCTGGTACAGGGTAGGGTGCTTACGCCTGAAGAGATCAATATCCTCACACAAAGAGGAGTGGCAACCTTTACCGAAGAGAGTGCTGAAATCTACACGACCCTGGGAGGCACACCTCACCTGGACGGGGCTTATACTGTTTTTGGTGAAGTGGTAGAGGGTTTGGAGATACTCGACGCCATCGCTTCCCAGCCAACCGACGCCTATAACCGGCCTCTTGAAGATATAATCTATTCCATTTCCATCATCAAATAAGAGGGTTTTTTATACTTTTGTATCTCTAATTCAAACAGATATGCTTCAAATTATTGATAGTCTCCTTGAGGAAGCCCGACAATTCCAGGCCGAAACGAAGGAGGAGGTTGAACAATTCCGGATCAAGTACCTGGGCAAAAAGGGTGCTCTCTCCGAACTGTTCAGGAATTTCAAGGATGTTCCTGCCGAACAGAAGAGAGAAACAGGACAGAAGATCAATCAACTGAAGCAGTATGTGGCCGACAGAATAGATACTTTACTGGCAAACCTTTCTGATGACATAGGTGGCGATGATACCCGCGACCTAACCCTGCCTGGTCCGCCGCTCCTCTCCGGAGCAAGACATCCCATCTCCATCGTGCGAAACGAAATTATCTCCATCTTCGGCAGATTGGGATATACCATTTCGGAGGGTCCTGAAATAGAAGATGACTGGCATGTCTTCTCATCACTGAACTTCCCGCCGGAACATCCGGCCCGCGATATGCAGGATACTTTCTTCATTGAAAAAGATCCCGATATCTTGCTCAGAACACACACCTCCTCGGTACAGGTAAGGGTGATGGAAAATGAGTCACTGCCCATACGCACCATATCTCCCGGCAGGGTTTTCAGGAATGAAGCTATTTCGGCCAGGGCACACTGCATTTTTCACCAGGTTGAAGGTCTCT
>JAGLTY010000309.1 GCA_023135025.1 Bacteroidales bacterium
ACCGAAGAACGATACGCCTCCAGGGCAAGGGTTTTGTGAACCTCTACAGAAAAATCAATGGCATTTTCGCTTCCGTACTGCAAACCCAGTCCGGCCAGCATATCTCCTTCCGCAGTGATACCCACACCGGTCCTTCTGCCTTCGAGTGCCTTTTTCTTAATATTCTCCCACAGGCTGATCTCAACTCTTTTGATTTCCTCATCCTCAGGATCTGCATAGATCTTCTCCAGGATAGCTTCCACCTTCTCCAGTTCCAGGTCGATGATGTCGTCCATAATGCGCTGGGCCAGACCCACATGTTTGCGAAATTTCTCCCAGTTAAACCTGGCCTCAGCTGTAAAAGGCTCTTCCACATAGCTGTAGAGGTTGATGGCCAGTAAACGGCAGCTGTCGTATGGACAGAGAGGAATCTCCCCGCATGGATTGGTTGAGACGGTCTTGAAACCCTGATCGGAATAGCTGTCGGCCACCGATTCGCGGATAACGGTATCCCAGAAGAGGATCCCCGGTTCGGCCGATTTCCATGCATTGTGTACAATCTTTTGCCAGAGGGTTCCTGCATCAATCTTTTTGATATGGGTGGGCTCATCCGAATCGATGGGATATTGCTGGGTATAGGTAGTTCCCTCTATCACCGCTTTCATAAACTCATCATTGATCTTTACCGAAACATTGGCACCGGTCACCTTGCCTGACTCCATCTTGGCATCGATAAAGTGCTCCGCATCGGGGTGCTTCACCGAAATACTGAGCATCAGTGCGCCCCTTCTGCCATCCTGGGCCACTTCCCTGGTTGAATTAGAGTAACGCTCCATAAAAGGTACCACACCTGTAGATGAGAGGGCACTGTTCAGTACCGGACTGCCCGATGGACGGATATGAGAAAGGTCGTGACCCACTCCGCCGCGTCTTTTCATCAACTGAACCTGCTCCTGATCAATTTTCATGATCCCGCCATATGAGTCAGCATTTCCATCATGCCCGATCACAAAACAGTTGGAGAGACTGGCAATCTGGAAATTATTTCCTATACCGGTCATGGGCGAGCCCTGTGGAACAATGTATTTAAATCCCTGCATCAGCTCAAAAAGCTCCTCTTCAGAGAGGGGATTGGGGTATTGTTGCTCTATACGGCCGATTTCAGATGCCAGTCGCCTGTGCATATCATCGGGGGTAAGCTCATAGATCACTCCCTGAGAATCTTTCAAGGCATACTTGTTCACCCAAACCCTGGCGGCAAGTTCATCCCCTTTGAAATACCCAAGAGAAGCTTTAAAGGCTTCATCAAAACCATATGTCTGTTTGAGCTTTGCTCCCTCAGCTTTCACTGCTTTATTCTCACCTTTGAGCGCTTGATCAACAAACATCAGGTTCTTTTGTGGTACTGCCTTTTCTGCCATTCTCTTCTTAAATTTTACTCTTCAGGGTGTGCGTCAGCTAGAACACACAAATTAGTCAATGGGTTTGCGCTTATCAATCCATAGTTATTAAAACCTATTAACAAGCGCGTAATCTCCTTTAAACCTGATCGTTACAAAATCGAACCTCTGAAATAGAGGGAAAAAGTCCCTCCTCATACGGTAAAAAATCAAATGATTTATTTACAAAACAGGTTATGAAAACGGGGTCCTAAACTGATACAGATTTCGCGAATGAAATTAAGAAGAATTCAATTGCAGAATGACCGATTTCCGTTCCATTTATCAACAAGAAATTAACGCTCGGGCTAACTCCATGAATGGCAGATAGATGAGAAAAATATCAATAAACAATCCATCGAAACCCTTCTATTAATCTGATTTACTGTTGATTATAAAGAGTTGCTGAATTAAGTCCATTTTATCAATCCCACTGTTTACGCGGGATTGCTGACGCTTACGGCGGGTGGGAAAAAAAGTTGTTTCCGGGCATTAAAAAAGGGACGCTCCGCGATATGGAACGCCCCTTGATAATAAATCATCCAATTGCCCTGCTAAAACTTGTAGGCAATACTGAAGTTCCAGGTAAATCCGTTTCCGAAATAGACCCTGTTGTTCATGTTCACACCATTCCACTCATCCTCCACGCCATCGGTATGGTAATTGGTATCAGATTGTGAAATAAACTGATTGTTCAGCACATTGTTGGCATTGAACCTGAAGTTCAGGCTTCTGCGGTTTTTCATATAGAACTTATAGGAGATCCCTCCATCCAGCAAACCAAATGATGGCAGCTCCAGGGAACCCTCGTGATCCTCTTCATCAAAGCTTCCAGGATTAATCCTGGCATAGAGCCTGTTATAGAAACGATAGTCAAGATCCACTGAGAGCCCCTTGATAATTTTATAGGTACCAAGCAGTCCGAAGCTGGTCTGAGCAGCATCCCCCACCTTTACACCATCCAGGTATAGAATCATATCACCACCTCCAATGGGATTGCGGTTCTCGTCCCAGATACGGGCCGTCACATCACCTGCATAGGTCCAGCTACCGATGGAAGCAAAACCACGAATCGAGAGGCTCCGGATGGGTTTGGCTTCAAATTCGAGTTCCACACCGCTGTGGGTTTCAGCCACATTTTCGAAAAGCGCCACATCATCATATTCACCATCCTCGTCAAAGTCTCCTGTCTGACGAATCTGGCGATCGGTCCAGCTGGTATAGTAGACATTCACGTCCACATCAAGATACTGACTCCTGTAACCATAACCGGCTTCCAGGCCCAGCACACCTTCATTTCCCACATCTTCATTTACATCGTTCAGGTAGTTCAGGAAGAGATCGTCGAAGAAGGGCTGACGGGAGTAGTAACCTGCATTAACAAATACATTGTGATTGTCAGTAAGGTTGTAGTTGGCTCCTGCCTTGAAATTGTACCCGGGATGCCGCAGCTTTTCAGAGATCTGCTCATCAGGATCGGAGTATGAGTGGTAGTCAAAACGCTGGTAAGACTGGGTAGAGACCGCAGTCTGAACAAACACAGAGAGCTTCTGTGTTTTATATTCTAACTGTCCAAAAGCACCCATATAAGAGATTCTTTCGGTGTTGTAATAGTCCAGCTTATCATCTGTCATTCTGTTTCTGTTGGTCCATAACAGATAAGGACTTGCTGTATGCTCCTGGGTATAGACCTGGCCTCCCGGGAAGAGCTCCTGGAATCCAGCTCCATTGTAGTTATCGTCCCAGTATCCGTCCAGTCCCCAGAGGTTATCAATCAGCCTGAAGTGCTCCCCATAATAAGTTCTTAAGTCGGTACCCACGTTGAAGGA
>JAGLTY010000031.1 GCA_023135025.1 Bacteroidales bacterium
TAACCCATTTTACCAATCGTGGTGGGAGCAGGCAACGGGTGGCATTTGCGGCACCCTATCCTGGCAAGATCATTCCTGTAGAATTGGGTCACCTGGGAGGCTCCCTGATTGTTCAGAAGGATGGATTTTTATGTGCGGCCAAAGGGACTAAGATCTCCATTACACTGAATCGCAGAATTGGAAGTGGACTGGTTGGAGGTGAGGGATTTATTCTGCAGAAGCTTGAGGGGGATGGAAAGGCATTTATGCATGCGGGAGGAACGGTCATCGAACGACGACTGAATAATGAAAGTCTGAAGATCGATACAGGATGCGTGGTAGCGTTTACGCCGGGTATCGATTTCAATATTGAAACCTCCGGTAATCTGCGCTCCATGATCTTTGGAGGAGAGGGGATTTTTCTTGCCACACTTAGCGGAACAGGCACGGTATGGCTTCAGTCTTTGCCCATCAGGAAGCTGATCCAGGCTATCTCACCTTACGGGAAAAATGTCAGGAAAGAGAGTCGCTCCCTGTTGAATAATTTTCTTGAACGGTAGACCATTTTCTTTTATTTGTAATGGCTGATCTGTTAAAAATAGAGTCTTTTATCTCCCTTTCAGCCAAGTATCCCGTGATTGATGTCCGTGCTCCTTTGGAATTTCAGCAGGGGCATATTCCTGGTGCGATCAACATTCCCCTGTTTGATGACCATGAAAGAAAAGTGGTTGGGACAACCTACAAACAGGTGAACAGAGAGGCAGCCATGTATGAAGGACTTGAATTTGCAGGAAAGAAACTGGTAAAGCTGGCCAAAGAGGGTGAACGAATTGCTAAGAAGAACAGGACCTTGCTGGTTCACTGCTGGCGGGGAGGCATGCGAAGCAAAAGTATGGTCTGGTTGTTTGAAACCATGGGGATTACCTGTTACCTGCTTGAAGGAGGTTATAAAACGTATCGAAGTTATGTCAGGGAGGTGCTGGCACTCCCGCTGAACCTGCTGGTGATCGGCGGTCGGACAGGTAGTGGAAAGACGGCCATTCTTCATCATATGAGAAAATCTGGTGAGCAGGTGATTGACCTGGAAGGGTTGGCACATCATAAGGGATCTGCCTTTGGCGCACTGGGGGAGATTGATCAGCCCACAACAGAGCAGTTTGAAAATGAGTTGTGCCGTGAGATTTTACCTCTCGACTCTGACCAGGTAACCTGGATCGAAGATGAGAGCAGGAATGTGGGGAGGTGTGTGATCCCGGTGGAACTCTTTTCCAGGATGAGAGAATCAAGGATTATTTTCCTGGATATCTCCCGGGAACTGAGAGCAAGACATCTGGTTGGTGATTATGCACAATATAAACAGGAGGCATTAAGGGCATGCATACTGAGGATCGAAAAAAGACTGGGGGGTGATCGAACACATGAGGCCCTGGAGTCTATTGATCGGGAAGATTACTATCAAACAGCCATGATAACGCTACACTACTACGACAAAGCTTATATGTACTCCCTGGAAAAAAGCCATAAACGATATCAGATTCTTTCATCAGTGGAGGTGGACCCAGTTGTAAATGCAGAACTTCTGATTAAATATGAAAAAGAGAGAGGATTTTGAGTTACTGGCTCCTGCCGGAAGTTATGATTCGCTCACAGCAGCCGGACAGGGGGGCGCAGATGCCATCTATTTCGGAATTGAGCAATTGAATATGCGTGCCCGTTCTTCTGCAAATTTTACCGCAGAAGATCTCTCCCGGATTGTTTCACGGGCCAGTGAGTTGGGTATGAAATCGTATCTCACAGTCAATACCGTGGTCTATAACCATGAATTGATCAGGATGCGAAAGATCATCGATCTGGCCGTAACTTATGGGGTTGACGCCATTATCGCTTCAGATCAATCAGTCTTGCAGTATTGCACCAGTGCAGGTGCCCGGGTACATCTATCCACACAGCTGAATATAAGCAACATTGAAACACTGAAGTTTTATTCGAATTTTGCAGATGTAGCTGTACTGGCCAGGGAGTTGAACCTGGAGCAGGTCAGGGAGATGGCCAATGCCATTGAACTGGAAGGAATCAAAGGGCCTTCAGGCAATCATCTCCAAATAGAGATGTTTATTCATGGGGCTCTTTGCATGGCCATTTCCGGTAAATGCTACCTGAGTCTGCACGAGCACAATCAGTCAGCAAACAGAGGAAATTGTTACCAGGTCTGCCGCAGGGGATATACAGTAACCGATAAGGAAAGGGAGGTAGAGTTGGATATCGATAATGAGTATATCATGTCGCCCAAAGATTTGAAGACCATTCATTTTCTGAATAAGGTGCTGGATGCAGGAGTATCGGTTTTAAAGATCGAGGGAAGGGCGCGATCGGCCGAATATGTAAAGACGGTAGTATCGTGTTATGATGAGGCCATTCACGCCTATGTGGATGGAACTTTCTCCAGAGAGAAGATAGAGGGTTGGGATGTCCGCCTTGCTTCTGTCTTTAACAGGGGATTCTGGGATGGTTATTACCTGGGGCAACGACTGGGTGAGTGGAGTGAAAAATATGGTTCCAGGGCCACCCTTAAAAAAGTATATATTGGCAAAGGGACAAACTATTTTGACCGGATCGGAGTGGCTGAAATTGCTATTGAAACGGGCAGTCTGAAGGTGGGAGATACAATTGTGTTTATCGGCCCTACTACCGGCGCCATTGAAACAACTGTCAAAGAATTGAGGGTAAATGAAATAAACTGTCAGATCGCCAGCAAGGGAGAGCGTTGTTCACTACCTGTTGAACAGGTGATAAGGCGCTCAGATAAAGTTTATAAACTGGTGTCCCGATCCTGAATTCCTGTTTTGTTCAGGATGATCCGGACAATGGTGGAATCATGTGCATCTGATGAGAGCACAAAGATTTTCCCATCATGATAAGTTTCTATAATGCGCTTGGTAAGCGAAAGGCCCAATCCCCATCCCCGTTTTTTGGTAGTATAACCTGGCTTGAAAATGGTCCGGAACCTCGATTTGGCAATCCCCTTGCCCGAATCCTCCACATCAACGATAACACTGTTCTCTATCTCTACGGCATGCAGGATGACCCGGCCTTCTTCCTTGATGGCATCGGTAGCATTATTTAAAAGATTTTCAATAACCCATTCAAACAGGGTTTCATTGAGTCTGATCGTGATCGGTTTTGCAGGCAGGTCCAGGAGGTATTCAATACTTTTTGGTCCCCGAATTTTGATGTAGTCCAGGCTCTCTTTGAGGATTGCAGAGAGATTTGAATCTTTGATTGTGGGTCTGGAACCGATTTTTGAAAACCGGTCGGTGATCTTTTCCAGCCTGATGGTATCTTTTTGCATATCACTGATCATGGAGGGATCCAGATCCGATTCCTTAAGCAGCTCCATCCACCCTATCAGCGAAGAGATAGGTGTTCCCAGCTGGTGTGCCGTCTCTTTGGATAACCCGGTCCACACTTCGTTTTGTTCTGCCTTTCTTGAAACACTGAAAGCAATATATGAAACCAGGATAAACAGAATGATCACCCCCAGTTGAACATAAGGAAAGTAAATCAGCTGACGGAGCAGGAATGAATCGCGGTAAAAAAGGAGCTGATATTCGCCGGGACCCAGGTTGATCACCAGGGAGTCATTCTCCTCTTGTGCATGATGAAGCTGCCTGGAGAGGTACTTGGGGTTTTCAGCTTTTATTGAATCCAGATTCTTATGGCTCAATATCCCGCCTTCAGCATCGGTAAGGATAACCGGAATATGGGTATTGTTTTCGATTACAGAGAATGGGAAGGCCAGTTCAGTCTCAAGGCCCGCACTGGTCACAATACGCACCGCCTCGGCCCACAACTCCATTTTCTGCCTTTCTGTAATTTCAATATGGTTTACCACCCGGCTGGTATACCAGAGCGAACCCATACCGATCAGAACAGCAGCTAGAAAAAGAATCTGCTTCCAACGCTGTCTTTTACTGTATATGTCTAACTTATGGTGGTTTTTCACGGTTGTTCATCAATAACGAATTCAACAGCGGGTTTATTCTGATCGGTCTCTTTTTTCACCCTTTTTTTGCGCCAGCGTCCTTTCTCTCTCTTACTCTCCACCCTGGTACTGTCAGGCTCTTCCGAAAAGTCAAAAATAAAGGATTCTCCATGCAATTTTTGTGGATCTTCTGTTTCATCAATCGTATCATCATGTTTAAAAAGCCCAAGCTCTTCTTTCAGAATCAATTTAAGTTCCATTTTTTCCTGGTTCAGATCATTACGAATCTTCTCAGCGGTTTTTTCCCGGTCCATCTCTACCTGGGCTCCTGAACCATCGTTGATAACCTTCAGAAAAAGAACCCTTGTATCGGAATCATCATCAGCAATATTGAATTCACTGCTTCTTACACCTCGCGCTTTGCTGTAGAGTAACTCAGATAATTTGAGCCTGAGACGGTAGTCGTAATGGTTATTGAATCCATGAGTTCCGGAGGCCGACATGTTCAGTGCATTGGTGCGGATATCCATTGAGGGGATGATCACCTCTTCCTCCCTGATCAGGATGTTGTTTTCCAAAGTCTCAAACTGGATGTTCCGGAGCTCCTCTACCTCGATAAACCTGGAGAGCGCCAAAATAGGGGAGAAGCTGTTTAGTTCACCATCTTTTATGGTTATACTGTTCTCACTGAGAATGGTCTCTTTCCTGATGGAGAAAGTGGAATCGAAACTGGACGAAAACATACAGTTTCCGGAAATGACTCCTTTCAGGTGTTCATCGGTAATTTGGTTCTGCCCGAAGTTTTTAAATGAATAGAAGAGTTTTTTGATGTCCAGGTTGTAGAGTGTTGAATTGACATTGATAAAGATATCTCCCGCCTGATCCTGCACCATTCCATAGTCTCCTGTAAGGGTCCCATCCATGGTCTGCATGGTCAGGGAGTCGACCAGCAATATGGGTGAATCGTAAGTGGCTACTCCTCTTACATTGCTGGCTTCGAAACGCTGCATTAAAAACTTATTAATCACAAAGTCCAGTTTCAGATTGAGCCTGTCAGGAAAGAAAAGGGATCTATTTCCCTCTTTGTCGGTTCCGGAGAAATTATCAATGATCTCCTGAAGGTCGAACCGGTTGGTACGCAGGGTTGCTGATGCCACCAGGGATTCATCCTTTTTTAGCAGGAAAGAGAGCAGGTTCAGACCTGAACCCGAAAGATTAAAATCACTCTTTCCAAATGATCCGGATAGGGAGGGCTCCCAGAAATCGTTCTCAATATGGATCGTGCCATTCAGATTTGTGAAGGGAATATCATCTTTGTGAATTCGAATCATCACCTCCTCCATGGATAATCCCCCGGCAAAATCAAAGGTCAGAAATTTTTGACCTTTTGGTTTGAGCCTGTCATATGAACCCGATACTGTAACATCGCTAAAAATTGTCCCCTCTGATTTATACAGAGGAATTTGGTTGTACCATCCAAGCCACTGCTCTGGATGAATATCTCCTTTGAGTTTAAAGGAAAAAACAGGGTCGTAAAAGTTGTGGATCCAACCGTTTATAGAGAGGTGGTCGGTGCCAATAACGGCATTGAATGATTCAATGCTCAAAGAGGTGGTCAACGGGTTAAAATCCCCCCCATTTGAATAGGTGCCGTTCAGGTTCAGGTTTCTGACAGAAAAGGGTAGAATGTCCCACGATAAATTTGCATTTGAAGTTTGAAAGTTGGCTTCAATCTTTGGCGTTAGGGTTGAACTGACCATTCCCGTGATTCTGGAGTAAAGTTGAAGAATACCGTTCCCTTTGATCCCCTGGAGAGGGGTGCTCATCTCACTGGGTAGCAGGTCGAGAACTTCATGTAACTCAAGATCCCTTGCAGTAGCAAACAGGTCCATCTCAACCCCCTCTCCATGGTGAACAATGAAATGACCATCCATATCAGCCACTATTCGGTCCAGTTGAAGTTGTCCCGATTTGATGGTATAGAGGGAGTCTTGGACATCCAGGTTCAGTTTTGCTTTAATCTCTCTGTTTGAGGCATAGAGAATCTCTTTATTTGATATCTCACCGAGCCACCCTGTAAGTGTACCCTTGAGTTGTGTATTGCGTTTGGAGAACCTTCCGTTGAGATCGATACGTTTTAGTGTTCCGGTGGAGACAAGCTGTTTGGCCTGGTTGTTAAGTATCAATGAAAAATCGCTGATTCTCAGGTTTGACAGGTTCACCGGGGTGGTCTCTCTCTGTTTCCTGTTACTCCTTGAAAAAATCTTGTAATTCACCTCTCCCTCAAGGTCTGTATAAAGGTGCAGGATTCCCTCCTTAATCTCCAACTGCCGGATATTATATTTTTTGCGGATCAGTCCAAGAAGATTGAAACTGACATTGACATTTTTAGCACAAAGAAGTGTGTCCGCACCGGGACCGTTAAAATTCCGGGTTTTAAAATTGTGACTGGACCAGATGGTTACATTTTTCAGGTGGATAGAGGTATTGGGAAACTTCGGAAACACCTTTACTGTGATCTCTTCCACATCCACTTTACTGTCGAGTTGGTGGTTGATCTGCTCCATCACGTAAGCTTTTAGGTCATCTCCATAAAATTTGACCACTACAACACTGGCAATGGTCAGCAGCAGCATGATGATCAACACAAAGGCCGACAGGTATTCAATGATGATCCTTACCCTCTGTTTCATCTCTATTTCAGGAATTCACTAAAATCATGTGTGTGATCAAGTTCAACTGGAGTTTCGTTAAATCTGAATAGCCTTACAGGCCTGTTTCCGGTCAATCTCATCTGCTTCTCCTCCACTGTGAGCATACACCCCTCTCTGAGTCCAAGGACCGTATCTCCGGGGTTGGCCGCCAGGTATTCCATGATGCGGTCCTCCCTGGTTTCGCCGGCATGTCCCGGGGGATTCAGATCGGTATAGTGTGGATTGATCTGAAAAGGAACCAGGTTAAATGCGTTGAAGCTCTCGGGCTCCAGGATCGGCATATCATTGGTAGTCCTGATGGATGGACAGGTGACATTGCTTCCTGCACTCCATCCTACATATGGTGTTCCCCCCAGCACCTTCTCTTGTACCGGCCCGATCAAACCAAACTCCTGTATCATCTTAATCAACTGAAATGTATTTCCACCGCCCACCACAATGGCTTCCGCTCTGTTTACTGCCGCTACCGGGTCGGCAGCATGGTGAATGGAGGTAACATCGTGTCCTATTTCAGCAAAACGTTCCTTTACACGCATTTCATAATCGTCAAAACCGATGGTCACACCTGCATAGGGGAGGAAGAGACAATTGAGGCGTTCTTTGCCCAGGAAATCCCGGATGTTCTGTTTTGGATAATCGAGGTATGCTTCACCTGCATTGGTTGAATTGCTGATCAATAGCAGTCTCATGGGTTGGATATTTGGTTATGTAACAAAGTTAATATTTTAGAAGAGCCCACAACCCATAAAAAAAAGCCGGCCGGTACGGGATATACCCGAGTCCGGCCGGCTCAACGGTAGTGGGTAAAATCTTTAAAAGGTGAATGCAAGTCCGATATTGAACGGATAGAGTTCGGGTCCGAGACCTGATTTGAAGAGTGGGGTCATATAATAGGTGGCATAGAACCCAAGAGCCCTGTACCCCACCCTTGCAGTAACACCCCAGCGCAATGGTGACAGGTTATAATCACCCTTGGCTTTCTCTTTGGATTTTTCTCCGCTGACTGTATATTTCATTTTTGTATTTGACCACAGCTTTAATCCACCAATGACCCCTGCTGAAATGTATATGCTTTTCCTTGGAGCTGGAATTTGAAATTCCAGTAAAAGGGGGGCGGTTAGATAGGTAATGTTCATTTTCGATTTGGTGATATTTCCTGCGTAAGAAGGTACATATTCACCGATTACACCGGTATCAGGATCTTTCCGGATACTGTTCTGACCATTAAAATTGTAGTTGATGAATTCAAATCCAAGGCCAGAGACTATGCCTACTTTGTCAGTGCCCAGACCAAATCCATAATCGATAATATTGATATTCCAGTTCCATGATTTACCGGTGTTCAGGTCCATATACCTCTCCTCTTGCGGCAGTGTCATGGAAAAATCCGGAGTGACAAAGTTGTTCAGCCCCACTTCCAGTCCGGCAAAGTGTGGCCTGAATCTTTTCTTCTTTTTGTGGTATGATTTATGGGGTAGATCGTCCATCTCCATCACTTTGATCTCTGTCCCATCCTCTCCTTCCACGATGCTGATACCACGCGAGCCCAGGATCACCCTGACTGTATCACCATTCTCTTCAACAATTAGTACTTCGTTTTCTCCAAGTGTGACCCTGGTTTTTTGCGGAGTCTCTATTACTTCTATTCTTCCTATAACATTGATGGTATCTCCTACGGCAGGAGTCTCAGGGGCCTCCTCTATAACAGAAACCTCCTCCACAACCGGCAACTCCTCTACAACTGGTACCTCTTCCACAACCGGCACCTCCTCCACCTCGGGAGCTTCTACAACTTCGGGTATGGTATCCACCTGCTGTGCAGTGAGAGGGAGCATCATGATAAATGCGATCCATAGTAAAATTATCTGCTTCATCTTATCTGGTTTTGTTGATTTGGTGGTAAGACGGAACTACCTGGCGGAAAGTTACAGGGGCGCGTTCAGAATTTCAGACCAATGACTACTACATCATCAATCTGATCCAGATCTCCCCTCCATTGTTCAAATTCTCTGTCCAGCTGTAGTCCCTGTTTATGCATCTCTTTTTCGGAGATAGAGACCAGTAAATTTTTGAATGGAAGGTATTTGAACTTTTTGCCATGGGGTCCGCCGAACTGGTCCGCATACCCATCCGAAAAGAGATATACATTATCGCCTGGTTTCAGGTTGATTTCGTGTCCGGTGAAGGGTTGCATTATTAAATGAACACATACCGGCATTTTATCTGTCTTATATTCGGTCAGTTCTCTGTCCCTTACCAGGTAGAGGGGGTTGTTGGCTCCTGCAAAAAGCATCCGGCTATTTTGCCTGTCGATTTTGCACACTACCATATCCATTCCATCTTTGGCTGCACCGGGATCGCCATCCTGATGCAGCGTTTCAATAATCTGGCTGCGTAACTCATTGAGCAGGCTATCGGGGTCAATGTCAGGATGCTTATTGACGATCTCGTTCATCAGGGACATGCCCAGCATACTCATAAAGGCACCGGGAACTCCATGACCGGTACAGTCAGCTGCAGCAATATAGTAATGGTTCTCGTGTCCGCTGAACCAGTAATAGTCACCACTGACAATATCACGCGGCTTAAACAGGATAAAGTGTTCGGGGAGTTCCGCTTTCAGGATATATGTGGAGGGAAGCAGTGAATTCTGTATGGTCTGTGCATATTGAATACTGTCCATGATCGATTTCTGTTGCTGCCCGATCTGATCACGCTGGAACCTGGCGAAATCACGCTGGGCCTCAATCTCAGTGTTGGCCACTTCCAACTCATGGGTCCGCTCCCTCACCTGCTGTTCCAGCCTGTCTTTCTGTGCTTTGATGGTCCTGATCCTGATGATATAGACCAGGTAGATCGCTGATATTAAGAGAAGGGTAATCAGGATACGGAACACCCATGTATTATACCATGCTTTGCGAATGGTAAAATCAAAATTTTCGGTATAGCCCCAGATGTTGTTTTTGCCTTTTGCTTTATAGATGAACTCATATTTACCGGGAGGAAGGTTGTTGTAATAGGCCTTGTATTCATTGCCCCTGTGGTAGGAGGAGTATTCATTTCCAGTTCCCCTCAGGTAATACTCATATTCCACGGAAGTTTCATCTGAAAAGGAGAGGGCGCTTATTTCAAATATGAAATTGTTTTCATTGTGCGAAAAAGCCTTTCCCTTTTCAGGTTGTATGCGATTCCCGTTGAGAAACATCTTTTCGATATAGCAGACCGGGGCAAAGTTTCGAGTCGATTTGGCCTTGATATTAAAATTGGAGATTCCATGGTAGGTTCCAACCCAGAGCAGATCATTACTGTCCATAAAAAGTCCGCTGGGTGTAATTTCGTTACCACTCAATCCATCTTTGGTATTAACCGTAAACTCAAACTCCCGGTTTTCGGTATTGAAGTAGCTGAATCCTTTATTGGTCCCCAGCCAGAGGTAATTTCTGTTTTTAGCCGGCAGAATCGATTTGATCATCATCTCGCGGTCGAATGTGGTAAGCTCCATCTGTTCGAAACGATTATCTTTTACAAGACCTATACCACAATCGGTACCAACCCAGAGGTTATTTCCTTCCATATAGAGTGACCATATACCGCATTCGGTCTCCTGTAGCAGTTCAAATTGCTCCCCGTTAAAGGCCACAAAACCCGAGTTGTTTCCTCCAACCACCTTTCCGTTCAACTCAATAAGCTGAAAAACATTGGCGGTAAATTTATTTTTCAGTTCCCGCGGCCTGGAATAGAAGTCGGGGAAGTAATAGATGATCCCGTTGATGCCGGTGAGCAGGAATATTTCACCTTTGGATGTCACAAAAAGGTTCTCCACGCTGTGAGCAATTTGTGTGAAGGGTTTGTGTCTGACGATCTCCAGTGTTCTGCTACTTACCTCGAACAACCCTTTATTATTGGCAAGTAAAATGTTCTGATTGGGCAGGAGGGTTCCTGTGAATTTGGTATTGTCAGATCCGATTCTGGGTGTAAAATTTACCAGTTGAGTCTCGTGGAAGTAAAAGGCTCCGTTATCGGATGTGATCCATATCCGCTGTCGGTTATCCTGAAAAACAGAGTAGATGTAACTATTGATGGAGCCGGGGTAAAAATTCCGTAATCCCCTGCGGTTGGTGAGACGCTGCAGTCCACCCGAAAAGCCGATCCAAAGGTTATCTTCATGATCGATCAGAAACGAGAGGATCTTATTGTTCTTAATTCCGAATTCCTGCTCGTAAATGATCGGTTTATGGTCGGTAGAGATAACCTGCAAAATCTTTGAGTCGGTCACCAGCCAGATGGAGCCAAATCTATTGGTGGTGATATCTGAAATGATATTGACAGGGAATTGAAGCCTGTCGTTCATGTTATAAAAGGTGGTATTTCGACGATCCTCAATCAGGTCGGGAAGATGCGTAATAGTGAGTCCATCCCTGGTGGATATCCAGATACTATCGTTGACATCAATATAGAGAGAATAACAATCCGTGTAACTCAACTGGGTTATTTGCTCCCTGGTTGGGTCAAACATAAAGACCCCCTTGATGGTGGCCATCAGGAGATTTTTGGTTCCCGGATCCTCGGTGATGCTGTATATGACCCCGGGCAGTATGGTATGCTCGGCATTGATATACCTGGTTTTTCCATCGTGACTCTCCATGTAGATCCCGTCATCGCCCATAAACCACCTGTTGTCTTTGGAGTCGATAAATACGTTGTGAAAAGAGATGCCCTTCCACAGAATATCCGTAGTAGAATCGCCGGAGAATTTTGCAATGCCGCTGGTGGTCGCAAAATACATGGTTCCACTGCTGTCCTGCTCAATGTCCCGAACAGAGTTCCCGGGCAGACCCTGTTCATGGTTAAATACCATCATCTCCCTTCCATTGTACCTGACAGCTCCCGAATTTGTTCCAAACCACATGTATCCTTTTCGGTCCTGAAAGATGGAGATTATATCTTCCTGGGGCAGTCCG
>JAGLTY010000310.1 GCA_023135025.1 Bacteroidales bacterium
AGCTGTCGATAAGGTATTTGATAAGTACAGCGGGAAAGAGGGCTATACAACGGTCTATATTTCCAGCTTTATGTTCAACCTTTTAAGCAGCCTTGAAACGGACGATCCTGAATATAATGAGTTTAAGAAGGCGACTTCCGGGATCACCTCTATTAAGATCCTGACACAGGATGGGGGTAATTCAAAGGCATTTGGAGCTGAGCTGCTGGAGATGCTTCCCCGTTCGGAGTACAAGGAGATGATGGTGGTCAAGGACCAGAATGAGGAGGTGCTTTTCCTTGCCCGTGAAGAGGGTGGAAAGATCACCGAGTTTCTGTTGATTGTTAGCGGCGGGGGCGAAGATGCTTTAATTGCCATCCAGGGAGATATCGACCTGGAGAGTATTTCGAGCATTGCTTCTGGCCTGGATATGCCGGGGCTGGAGAACCTGGAAGAGATTGAGGATCTTCCTTAGCGGATCTGTCAGTAGTATAGTATCTTCTCCACCTTGTTGTTCTTCAGCCAGTTTCTCAGGATCTGCCTGATATCCCTGTTATCCAGGGAGGGCTGTATGCAATCGAGCATCTGCTCAATGCCCAGGTAGGCATCATTTACCGACAGATATCCGTAACCCATATAGATTCCTTTCTCTATGCGAACCAGGCTCCTTTCGTGGGGCTCTCTTCCCCTGTCAATGATCAAAACATTTCCCCGGTCCAGTGTCAGGCTATCCAGAAATGCCTCGGCCCTTTTGTTATAAGCTGAAACAGCTTCCCCCTGTACGCATGCCCCGTTACACTGTCGGATGGAGTGGTGAAAACAGGCCCCGTCGGTCTGGTAGAGACCACTCAATTTCTGGCAAAGCCAGTGCTTCCCCACCATTTTTGTAAGCACTTCACGGGCCTCTTTTTTACTGTTAAAGCAGGTAACAGGGTCGTCAGCTGTTTCTGAGATCTTCGTAAGGGCAAAAGTGATATATCCAAACTCATCCTTCCCGGGATAGAGTCCCCAATAAGCTGTTGTCCGCCTCTGCGCCCGGTTATAACGAGGTTTCTGCTCCTTGATCTCCCTGGACTCTTTTAACAGTGCAATGAGTTCACTTCCTGTTAGTTCATAGGAGATGGAATGAATGCGCTGCTTCATCTCCATGGCTCTTTTGGTGGTGGTGTTTCCAAGGTGGGAGAGGACCCTGTGGCGGATGTCTTTGCTTTTACCAATATAGAGCAGCTGCTTCTGTTCGTCGAAAAAATAGTAGGTACCGCATTCCTCGGGCAGACTCTGAATATCTTCCACTATCAGGTGATCATTCAGATTCTTATATTTTCCTGAAGGTTCTTGAACCAGTGCTGCGTCAAACTCCCCATTCTGCTGGTCGCGCAGCAACTCAAACAATTTTACAGTGGCCAGAGCATCACCGGCCGCCCTGTGCCTGTCGGTGATCTCAATGCCCAGATCTTTGCAGAGCTTACCCAGGCTGTATGATTTATGTCCGGGTATGATCTTCCTGCTTAATTTAATAGTGCAGAGGGTATTACGCTCGAATTCAAATCCGAGCTTCTTGAATTCACTCTTGATAAATGAGTAATCGAATTTAACATTATGACCAACTATGGTATGATTCTCGGTGCGTTCAACCAGCTCTTTAGCCACCTCGTAGAATCTGGGGGCATTGGCCACCATTTCGTTGGTGATTCCGGTAAGTCCGGTGATAAAATAGGGGATGGATTTCTCGGGATTGAGCAGGGTACTCCATTCATCAACGACTTTTTCACCGTCATGAAAGAAGATGGCAATTTCCGTTATTTTCTCTGTTTTTGGGCTTCCGCCGGTGGTCTCAATATCAAGTATGGCAAACATTGCTCATTCTCCCGCTCCCTGCACTACGCTTTCTCTTTGGGTGGCTCCTCTTTGGGTGGCTCCTTCTTGGGTGGCTCCTCTTTGGGTGGCTCCTCTTTGGGTGGCTGCTTCTTGGCTGGCTCCTTTTTTGCAGCAGGCTTTTTTGCAGCAGGCTTTTTTGCTGCAGGTTTTTTCGCTGCAGGTTTTTTCGCGGCTGGAGCTGGCTTGATCTCTTCGGCTACAGGTTTCACCTCTTCAACAACTGGCTTAGCCACTTCTGCTACCGGTTCTGCTTTGGGTTTGGGTGCAGCTTTGGGTTTTGGGGTTGCTTTAGGCTTCTCAGGTTCGACTGCTGCCTTTTTGGTTGTGGTTACAACGCTGAATACACGCTTTTTTTTACGGGGTCTGAGTACACCGTAACTGCCACTAAAGAGTTTCCCTCTGCGGGTTTTATTATCACCTTTTCCCATGGTTGTTTAATTAGATTTGGAAGGGCGAATATAGTAAAAATTGAGCGGCCCGCCAACCTTGTCACTTTGCGGGGATGAAATGGAGCGATACAGAATTCACACAGTGACGGCTGTTTTTTTCCGTAAATTCTTCCCCCATAAAGAGGTGTCCAAGGTGTCCCTTGCAGTTGGTACAAAGGATCTCGGTCCTCCGGCCGTCTGCATCGGTCTGCTTTTTTACAGCTCCTTCGATTTCATCATCAAAACTGGGCCATCCACAGTGGCTGTCGAATTTGTCGCCCGACTGGTAGAGTGGAGCATTGCAGCGTTTACAGGTATAAACTCCGCTCTATTTGTGGTCCACATATTTACCGCTCCACGCTCTTTCTGTACCTTTTTCCAGTAGAACAAATTCCTCAAAATCAGTTAGTTTATTGTACTTCACGAGTTTTCTCTTTCATCTATAATGCCGTGATCAGAGAAGGGTTCAATTCCAGTGTCCCGGTATGGATTCAGAACAATAGGGACAGGCTCCCTCCTTGATCTTCATGCTTTTGATCGTGTAACCTGAGCGCTCCACCAGGATTTCCTGACAGTTGGGGCAGACTGTATTTGCATCGTTGCTTCCCGGAACATTGCCTATATAGATGAATTTCAAACCTTCAGAAAGGGCTATCTCTTTTGCTGCTTCAAGTGTTTTCAGAGGCGTTGCAGGCAACCTTTGCAACTTGTACTGGGGGTGAAACCTGCTGAAATGGAGCGGTGTATCAGCAAACCCGTTCTGGGTCAGCCAGCCACACATCCTTCTGATCATATCCAGGTCGTCGGTCCACGAAGGTATCACCAGGTTTGTTATCTCCAGCCAGACTCCCTCCTCTTTCAATGTTTTAAGTGTATTGAGCACCGGCTCAAGTTTTCCGGCATTGAGTTTCATGTAGATGGCATCGTCCATGGATTTCAGGTCGATGTTCA
>JAGLTY010000311.1 GCA_023135025.1 Bacteroidales bacterium
AACCCATGCACCTGCAATTTATCGAGCCCTCTAAACGGGTGGCCGATGTGATTGTACCCCAGGGGGGGAGGAACGATGTGGCCATCTCGGTGCTGCTCAACACCATCCAGAAAAAACTAAACCTATAGGCACTATTTCCCTGCCTTTGGAACATTATTTGTATTATAGTCGTTAAACCTGTAAGTTTATTGCCCCATGCTAGCATGCGAACTCATATCGGATGTGATAACGGCCCTGAAGACATCGGACTCGGGTACCAGTGCGCTTTCGTGGATGGATGTGTTTCGGGTGAAGCACCTGCCCATTGTGAACCACCGGGAATTTTTGGGACTGATCTCCGATTCGGATATTTACGATCTGAACAACCCCGACGAGCCGGTGGGCAACCACAACCTTTCGCTTCAGAAGCCCTATGTGAAAGAGGAGCAGCACATTTACGAAGTGATCGAACTGCTGTCGAGGATGGAACTGACCCTGGTACCGGTGCTGAACCACGAGAAGCAGTACCTGGGGGTGATTACCCAGGAGGACCTTACCCGGAAGTTTGCACACCTGTCGGCCATGCAGCAACCGGGTGGGATCATCGAACTGGAGATGAACCAGCACGACTACTCCCTGAGCGAGATCTCCCAGATTGTGGAGAGCAACAACGGACGGATCCTGAGTCTCTACGTGGCTTCGTCCGACGACAATGCCCGGCTGCGGGTGACCCTGAAGATCAACCTGACCGATCTGACCTCTGTTATGGAAACCCTGAACCGTTATAACTATACGGTGGTTTCGTCGCATATGAACAGTGAGGACCTGGATGAATTTTACCAGGAGCGTTTCGATGTTCTTCTTAAATACCTCAATACCTGATCATGCAAGTCGCTGTTTTTGGAAGGACCTTTCCCTCTTACGCCCGCGAGAATATTGCCACCATGTTCAGCAAGTTCAATATGCTCAATGTGGATGTATGGGTGTTTGAACCCCTTTTTGAGTTCCTGCAGAAGAAGACAGGGCTCAGGCCAAAGGTGACAGGACTCTTTACCGGCCATGAGGATCTGCCCCAGGGGCTCGACTTTCTCTTTTCGCTGGGGGGCGACGGCACCTTCCTGGAGACGGTCAACCTGGTTCGCGACAGCGGGATTCCGGTGCTGGGGGTCAATATCGGACGGCTTGGTTTCCTCTCTTACATCTCGCAGGAGAATATGGATGAGTCGCTGGAGAGTGTCTTTAGCGGCAACTTCGATATCGAAGAGCGAATGCTGCTGAAGGTCGAGGTTCCCGGGGTAGAGCTGGACGACCTGGCTGTGGCCCTGAACGAGGTGCGGATTTATAAAAATTCCGGATCGCTTATCACCATCCATGTGAAGATAAACGACGAATTTTTAAGCGCTTACTGGGCCGACGGACTTCTCTTATCGACACCCACAGGATCGACTGCATATAACCTGAGTGTGGGAGGTCCAATCGTGGTACCTGAATCCAACAGCTTTGTGCTTTCGCCCATTGCACCTCACAACCTGACGGTGCGGCCACTGGTGCTGCCCGACTCTGCAGTGCTGCAGCTATCGGTCGATACCCGCGATCCGCAGTTTCAGCTGGCCATGGACTCCCGTACCATCGATCTGGATGTGGATGCCACCGTGACCATCCGCAAAGCAGACTACTCCCTGAAGATGATTCGTATCGAGAATATTAGCTTCTACAGCACCCTCCGGAATAAGTTAATGTGGGGTGCAGACAAGCGAAATTGAAAATATTTACTATTTTTATATTTGTATCCGAATGAACTGGTCATGAAGAACAAACTCTGGATCCCCATCATCGCGCTTCTGCTCCTCACATCCATTGATGGTTTTGGTCAGCGCTGGAAGCTGCGACGGTACGGACTGGACATGTACGTGGCGGGGGTCTCCTTCCACGGTGACATCGGTCTGGCCAACAAACCCTTTGCCAATATGTTCAACGGATTCCGCCCCAGCTTCGGGGTCACTCCTCGCTTTATGATCACTCAGAACCTGGCTGTTTCAGTCGACCTGGCGTACTGCATGTACGGGGGGAAAGATGAACCAGGAAGCAGCCATGGGCGCTACTACTCATTCAATAGCCATGCCTTTGTACATGGGGTCAGGGGGGAATACTATATTTTTGGAACCCGTGGGGCGGGGATATCGGGCGCAGTTTATAACAGGAGGGGGATGGTTAACAGCTACAACAAGTTATTTGTTTACATCTTTGGAGGGGCTTCGGGTATACTCTCCAAATCGCATGTAAAGGATTTGAACAACGGTGGCGAGGAGCCTGTGAACAACCCCGGCTACAACAATAATCTGGTTTACTCCCTCGTTTTCCCCGTGGGAGCCGGAGTGAAGTTGGAGATTGACCCGCGCTGGAGCGTTGGGTTCGAGATGGGCTACAATTTCTCCCTGTCGGACCAGCTGGATGGATATGCCTCCGAATGGTCCGAATACAATGATTCATACTATACAGCCAGTGTTAAAGCGATATATAAAATCAGGAACGATAAGAACGGAAAGCCCGTCTTCAAGAAACTCTACAGGTAGAAGATTTATGCGGCATAGCGGGGCGCTCCTGCTGGTAATCATCACACTTTTTGTATTTGCTTCTCCTGCCTCGGGGCAGCGTAAAAGTGATATAGGGTTTATGGCTGCAGTGCCCTGGTACCTGGGCGATATCGCCTCTTTCGTGCCTCAGCCTGTGATCGTTCCCCCGGCCATTGGACCCATACTCCGGTACAACTTCAACATGCGGAACTCCCTGCGGGCTCATGCTGTTTTTTACGATCTGGCCGGTTCAGGTGAGATTTTAGGGGGAACAGAGGCGGAATTCCACTCAAGTTTTGTAGATTTGGGCCTTGATTTCGAATTCAACTGGTGGCCCTATAAAACGGCTCACCGGAAAACGAAATATTCGCCTTATGTAACAGCAGGTCTGGGATATAGCATTGACCGGCTGGGTGAGGCGAAATCGCACCTTTATCTCCCCTTCGGGGGAGGGGTGAAGGCGAACCTGGGGCAGAAGCTCAGCGGAGGGATCGAGGTGACCATGCGAAAAACGTTCACCGATGGTCTCGACGGGGTCACAAATCCGGGTGGCGAAGCGGTGCAAACGCCTGTGGGGAACAACGACTGGTATATGTTTACCGGGATTTTCCTCACCTATAAGATTTTTAATTACATGAACGAGTGCCCCACATACCAGGAAAAGGTGTACAGGTTAAACAGTA
>JAGLTY010000312.1 GCA_023135025.1 Bacteroidales bacterium
ATAAGAATGGAATTGGGCTGCGAAAGTGCAGAGACCGGATCTCCTTTAATTATATTAATGCTAAAAATGTCGAAGATGGTAGGATCAGCAAAGAGAAAGTGATCTTCCACATGCCGCTCTCCATCATTCCAGATCAGGCTCTGGTTATAGACATCAAATCTGACATAATTTTCAATTTCAGGGATCTCCCCGGTAAATGTGGGAGCCATCACCATGGAGGTCCATGCTCCCCGGAACGACTGTTCACCAATCACTCCATCAATGTAAAGTCTGTGGATCCTTTGCTTGTGTTCATGAAACCGGTCAAAACTCACCTCCTTGATAATAAACAACAGGATCAGGATCGAACTGGCCAGTCCTATGGCCAATCCCGATACATTTATCAAGGTAAAGACCTTATTCTTACCAATATTTCTTAAGGCTACAGTAAAGAAATTCCTCCACATATCACATCCATTGCTCTGAGTAAAAACAGTTTTCGTGCCACAATGTTTAGTATGCTTAAGATAAAATAGTTATCATATCAACAACTAAGGCTGATCAGGAAAAAGTGTACGAAAACGAACCTGCACTGTACGGAATAGAACAGTGCGCCTATATGTTCATAGAAACCCGGAAAGTATAGAGGGAGTACTCTTTCGACAGGTTTTCAAAGGTATACTCCAGTTTACTGCCAGTGGTTTTTGCTATCTCGACAAAGCCAAGTCCCGCTCCGCCTTTGGCAGAAAATTCCCCGTTGGTAATGATGGACCTATAGAGCTCTTTTAACGCATCACCGTCCTGGCTATTCACTTTGTCGATCCTACTTTTCAGTCGGTTCACCTCCTTCTTCGTCACCGGGTTCTTTGACTCCATCTCAATCTCCGAGTCGTTCAGGCTGATCTGGCAGGAGGGGCAGAATTTCGAAGAGAGCTCACCATTGCACTTAAAATGGTCACTGTATTTGGAGATGTTCTCCAGTACCTCTATCATCACAGAGATCATCTTCTTATAAATCTTGAAAGAGAGATCATGGTTCTGCGCAGCCATTTTGAATTCTGACAGCAACCAATCTATGGTACTGAAAGAAAACGGTCCCTGGTATGACAGGATTGACTTACTTAACATGATGAACCCGGTTTGGTACTGAAATTTAAGAAAAACTATATTAAAGTTTCATCCTTGTTTTCCACATACCCGGAATCTTCCTGAAGTGATGCGCCGTGACTGGCCTCCACGGCCAGCCTGTCGCATCTTTCATTTTCCGGAATACTGGCATGCCCTTTTATCCAGATAAACTGCACCTTGTACTTCCGGTACAACACCAGGAACTGCTGCCAAAGATCCACATTCTTCTTGTTCTTAAAACGCTTTGTTTCCCAGTTGAAAACCCATCCTTTATTCACCGCATCAGAAACGTAACGTGAGTCAGTGTATATCTTCACACTCAGATTGTCCCGTTTCAGGGCTTCCAGTCCCCTGATCACAGCAAGCAGCTCCATCCGGTTATTGGTGGTTAAACTAAAACCTTCCGAGAGCTCCCTGCGGTGTTTTCCATATATCATAACCACACCCAGTCCGCCTGGACCGGGATTACCTCGTGCAGCTCCGTCTGTATAAATGACTATTTCTCCCGGGGCCATGGTTGCATCACTCAACTATTACAGATTCAGTTCCATCTGGTAATGTCACTACGGATACTACCTCCTCAGTGGGTTCTGTATAATCTACCAGTGTCATCTCATCCACCAGGTGTCCTGCTCCTGCATATTTGTCGATAACAAACAGCACATACCTGATATCCACATTGATGCATTTCTGCAGCTCGGTCTCAAAAGCCACATCACCACTCATGGCTTCCCAGTTACCATCGAAAGCAATCCCGATCAGCTCGCCGTTTCCATTTATCACGGGGCTTCCGGAGTTTCCACCGGTGATATCGTTGTTGGATGTGAAACAGACATTAAGGGTTCCGTCCACACCATAACGGCCATAATCTTCGGTTTCATAGAACTCCTTGAGCCTGTCTGATACCACAAATTCGAAGTTGTTGGGATCCTCTTTCTCCATTACACCTTCGAGGGTGGTATAATGCGTATAAAGAACCGCATCCCTGGGATAGTAGTTACCCACCACTCCGTAGTTCATCCGCATGGTGGAGTTGGCATCAGAATAGAAATCCTTCTCGGGATACATCTCTACCAGCCCTTTCAGGAACAGCCTGGTACCCCTGCTGTAGCTCTCTTCAAACTGGGCCATTTTGCCTCCTATCTCATAAAACTTCTGGGATGCCAGTACTGCCTGGTAACCAGGATCCTTCTTTAATACCTTCAAAGAAGGGTTGTCCATAAACGCATTGTACCTGGCCTGGTCGGTAAGGAACGACTTTTTAAAGTATTTATCCACATACTTGGCAGCATCGCCTTTGTACTTGGTTTTTACTTCCAATATGGTAGAGGGCAGGTATTCATCACCCACTTCATCAATCAACAGTTCTACCATTGCGGTCATCACCTTTTTGTCGGTAAGTGGATTGTAGTCTTTGTAAAATCCCACTGCACGCTCCTTCAACGCAGTGGTGATCTTGTCGATCTGCTCCTGGTCGGGCTCCGGATCGGCAAGTGCCATCTCCAGTTCCCTCAGATTGCGTCCGAACATCACAGTTTCCATTCCCAGGAAATAGGCCTCAATGAAATAGCTGGAAGCAACCTGCAGCTCCTTCCGGCCCTCAACAGCTGTCTGAATATCATTCAAAGCACTACCATAAAGCGCTTTGCGCTCCTCATCCAGGTTCACCCACTGGGTGAAATCTGTTTCAATCTGCTGCTTTTTTTCCGTAACTTTCAACTTCTTCAAACCCTTACTCATCCCGATAGAGTTCTTCCAGTAATTGGAGGAACGGGAATGTTTGGATGCATACTGGATCCTTACCTTTTCGTCGGCCAGCATATCATTCATCATCAGGTCCAGTTTGATTCCCCTCACCTGTATGCGAATGGGGTGATCAATCTCCAAAGATTCCTGAACCTCCCAGGAGGTCATATAACGCGAAGTCCTTCCGGGGAAACCCATAACCATGGTGAAATCTCCTTTTTCATACCCTTTCAAGGAGATGGGAAGGTAGTGCTTCGACTTCAGGGGAATGTTATCGGGACTGTAATCGGCTGGTTTGCCGTCAGGACCGGTATAGACCCTGAACATGGAGAAGTCGCCAGTATGGCGGGGCCACATCCAGTTGTCGGT
>JAGLTY010000313.1 GCA_023135025.1 Bacteroidales bacterium
GCTGCACGCCATATTGCCAAGAATATAGTGGCTGCAGGAATTGCCGATGAAATCCTGGTACAGCTCTCCTACGCCATTGGCGTGGTTGAACCCATCGGGATTTTTGTAAACACCTTCGGGAAATCCAATGTGGATCTGACGGATGGCGAAATTGCCAGTAAGATTGAAGAGGTATATGATCTGAGGCCAGCTGCCATTGAACAGGGGCTAAAGCTGCGAAACCCCATCTACCTGGAGACAGCTTCTTACGGACATATGGGTCGCACACCACAGACCGTTAAAAAAACTTTCGATTCTCCATACTGGGATAAAAGAAGCGTCGAAGTGGAGCTCTTCACCTGGGAGAAGCTGGACTATGTAGATACATTCAAGAAGGCATTCAGCGTTTCTTAAACATATAATCGGGTCCTAGTTCATTGGAATATTGTATATAGCTTTATTCCAATATTTTTAACACTCTAACATTTTACCATGTTTTCAGGGATTGTTGAAGAGGCCGCCACAGTGGTCCGTCTTGAAAGAGAGCAGGAGAATCTGCACATCACCATGCAGTGCTCGTTTACCGACGAGTTGAAAATTGACCAGAGCATCTCACACAACGGGGTATGTCTTACGGTAGTCCGCATTGAAGAGGAGACCTACACGGTCACCGCCATTCTGGAGACCCTTCA
Organism: Bacteroidales bacterium; assembly: GCA_023135025.1. Lineage (GTDB taxonomy): Bacteria > Bacteroidota > Bacteroidia > Bacteroidales. Next base: position 672 of record JAGLTY010000313.1, read on the forward strand.
GAAATCGAACCTCGGATTGCTCCAGGTGGGTGATAAGGTAAACCTGGAGCGCAGCACGAAACTCGACTCCAGATTGGATGGACATATGGTACAGGGACATGTGGATTTGACCGCCACCTGTACAGGGGTGAAGGAAGCTGAAGGAAGCTGGTACTACACTTTTTCGTATGAACCCAAAGGAGAGGAGCATATCACCGTAGAGAAGGGTTCTGTATCGGTAAACGGAGTAAGCCTGACTGTGGTCAACTCGCAGGAGAAATCATTCCAGGTAGCCATTATCCCATTTACCTATGAAGTAACCAATTTTCATCAGTTCAAAGCAGGAACAGTAGTCAACATTGAATTCGACATTATTGGAAAATATATAGCCCGGATCCTGAAGGCGCAGCTTAAAAATTAAACCTATGCAGACAGTTCTTATCCTGGGCGCAGGACTCTCCTCTACCTCACTGATTAAATATTTCCTGGACCATTCGCACCACCAATGGAAGATCCGTGTGGGTGATATCAAACTTGAAAATGCCATTACACGGGTAGAGGATCATCCCGAAGGAGAAGCTTTTCTCTTTGATGTGCATGATCCTGTTCAGCGCCGGGAAGAGATAGAACGGGCAAACATTGTGATCAGCATGCTCCCGGCCAGGATGCACCACCTGGTGGCCGAATGTTGCGTGGAACTGGGAAGAGATATGGTCACCGCCTCTTACCTCTCTCCTGCTATCAGGGCCTTGGACAGTGAAGCCAGGGAGAAGGAAATTGTGCTGATGAATGAGTGTGGTGTGGATCCGGGAATCGACCATATGTCGGCCATGCAAATGATCAACAGGATCAGGGAAGAGGGTAGCGAGCTGAAGGCATTTGAATCGAATACGGGTGGACTGGTAGCCCCGGGCTTTGAGAACAATCCATGGAAATACAAATTCACCTGGAATCCAAGGAATGTGGTACTGGCCGGACATGAAGGAGCACGTTTCCTCCATAACGGGAAATTCAAATATATCCCCTATCATAAAGTATTTAGTCGTATCGAGACCATACATGTTCCGGAACTGGGCGAGTTCGAAGTATATGGAAACAGGGATTCTCTTACCTACAGGGAAACCTACGGGCTACATAACCTGGAGACCATGTTCAGGGGGACCATTCGCCGTCCGGGATATTGCGAAGCGTGGGACATATTTGTGCAACTGGGAGCCACCGATGACACCTACATAATGGAGAATACCGAAGAGATGACCTACCGGGAGTTCATCAATAGCTTTATGGCCTATCGGACCGATATTCCTGTGGATCAGAAACTGTCGAACTACCTGAGCCTTGATAAGGATTCAGCCATGATGGAGCGGTTGAGATGGCTGGGCATCTTTGATGATACCAGAATTGGGGTGGCCGGACTGACCCCCGCCAAGGTTCTCCAGAAAATCCTGGAGGAGAAATGGCATCTCAATCCGGGCGACAAAGATATGATCGTGATGCAGCACCAATTCGATTTTGAGAAAGAGGGGATCCATAAAAAGAGATTCTCCACCATGGTCTGCATTGGAGAGAATACAAAACATACAGCCATGTCCATGACAGTGGGGCTCCCCCTTGCTATGGTGGCCCGGCGGATTCTCGAAGGAGAATACCAGGAGAAAGGTGTTCAGCTCCCCATTCAGCCAGATATATACAACCCGGTACTTGAAGAGCTGGAGGAGTACGGCATCCGGTTTGTGGAGGAGGAGGTCAGCATCCCATAAGAGGGTCCGGCTATCCTACACGATCAGCCCATCCTTCATGGTGATGATGCGGTCGGCCATACCGGCCAGGCTGCGATCGTGAGTTACAATTACCAGGGTTTTCTGGAACCGATCCCGCAAAGTCATAAAGAGCTTATGCAACTCCTTTTTGTTTTCCGTATCCAGATTTCCGGAGGGTTCATCGGCCAGAATCACCTCAGGATCATTGATCAGTGCCCGTGCCACTGCCACCCGCTGTTGCTCACCTCCTGAAAGCTCGGAAGGCTTATGATCAAGACGTCCCTGGAGTCCCAGGAAATCCAATAATTCTTTTGCCTTTTCTTCAACTTCCCTCCTTGGCCTGTTGGCAATAAATCCCGGAATACAAACATTCTCATGGGCATTGAATTCCGGCAGGAGCTGGTGAAACTGGAATACAAATCCAATGTGCAGGTTTCTGAAACGGGCCAGCTTGTTTCCGTTAAGCTGATTGGTTTGGATCCCATTGATGGTGACGTTCCCTGCATCCTGTTTGCTGAGAGTTCCCAGGATCTGGAGGAGTGTGGTTTTTCCGGCACCCGACGCACCAACCACTGAAACTACTTCACCAGAAGCAATTTCAAGACTAATGCCCTTTAATACCTGCAGGTTCCCGAATGATTTAGTGATTTCAGATGCGCTGATCATCTCATTAAAATAAGAGGTAAATATACAACAGATAGATGATAATCATAAGGCTACCCTCCCACCTTGTGATACGCGAGCGTGCAGCAGGCAGCATCAGCAATAACAGAAGAAGAGATACACCCAGCATCCATGGAATATCAAACC
>JAGLTY010000314.1 GCA_023135025.1 Bacteroidales bacterium
ACTGGTCCGTTTTGAGGTGGAACAGGGTCGCATTGGAAACCTGGATGTTATTGAGATGGGGATGCGTTCAAAGTCCATAAACTCCTGACCCCTACTCCTCATACTCCAAAAACCGGTCGATAAACAGATCCAGTCTCCTCCGGGCAGCCAGGCTGTAAATATATTGCGGCTGTCCAACCTTCCCTTTGATCCTTCTGTCGGCCGGTTTCAGGTCAAAAACAATCTGATTAAACCTCCGGTTGGAGGAGAGTACCTGCAGCCCCCCTGGTGTATAGGCAATATAGTACCAGGTGTCATCATCCGCCCTCAGATAGATATCAAACACATCGCCGGAGCCTCTCTCAACAAGCTCCACATAAGCCTCCACCTTTTTATTCACCTGGATATCACCAATGTTCCCTATTCCCACCAACCCATTATATCGGAATGAACGGGAATCCTGGTTCCATTTCAGGTGCAGGTCATTAAAGAAAATGGTATGTCTCCACTGGGGCGGAATCTCCTCATAGGTCCCGGTAAGACCAACCTGGCGCTCCAGCCTGTTGGCCAAATCCCTGCCAAGCAGGTCCTTCATGGCCAGCAGGTAATGGGGATCGGTAAGGTCGACCGGATTCAGGTGGGGCAGACTGTCAATTTCCGCTCCCATCACCTGCAGTGCTACAGGAGAAAAGAGGAAATCCATACCCAGAACCAGGCGGGTCTCGAATTCTCCTTCGCCAATCCTGTGGATTGCATTACCGGTCGAAACCATCTTCACCTGTCCGAACTCAAGGTTCAGATTGATGGGGCCCTCCCCATAAACCTGGCACTTCTCTGTCTCAAGTCTCAGGTATTTCCCAGGCCAGTTCTGGTCCGCCAGTTTCTCAGGTGTTGAGATAATATAGTCCCCTTTCTCAGGATCAAAAATCAATTCACCATTTGCAGAGGTAATACCGGCATCGAAGTAATCTTTCCTCCCGGAGAGGAAGGTAGAGTAGATATGGGTGGAGTCCCTTGTAATCATTGTGCCCGCGAAGATCTTATTCAGGGCCGTATTTTGCATCTGCTCCGGTATGGGAATGCGGATATCTGCCGGATCGACAACAGAGGTAAAACGCAACCAGGACTTTCCTATACCGCACTCATGAACCAGCCTGACTCCCCCGTCAAATGATAGATTGGAAGCATCTGCAGAGAGCTGAACCTCTCCCTGGAAATCAAAATAGGGACTTAACATAAATGGATCATCCTCTGCCACATCTCCTGTAGCGAGAGTGAGGATAGAGGTATCGACCCAGATCCTGTCGAAATAGAGCTGATAGCTGTTGCCAAAAGCATCCAGATAATCGTAATATCCTGACCCACTGTACTCTTTTGCACCGTTTACTGCAATGGAAGCATCATAGATCAGGTACTGCCTGTTTACCTGATTGGCCATTACCTTAGCATCTTCAAGCTTGCTCATTGTGGCCCTGTATCCAACATCAACCTCTTTTTCATAGGGGAAAATATAGACATCTGCCACCTCGATAAACGGAACCCCTGTGGCATGCAGCATCCTTGTTTTGTAATTATAAACTGCCTCGGGAGATACAAAACTCAAACTGTCCTGTCGGGGATGCGTAGACAGGTATATGGGCCCATTGGTTTTCAATGAATCGATGCCGATATCCACACTGTTCTCCGGCAGAATCTTCCCCTGTGACAACCCCACCTGATTCTCATCCATGTACCAGGTGATTTGATCCAGGTGGGTTTCATACATATTGTAGGGTAGCTCAATTAATGTGGCATCTCCATTGGCCCTGAACTCTCCGATGCGCTGATCCAGGTCTACAAAAACAGTTACATCGTTGGTAAGAAACGGATACTCATCAAAGGAGCTCTCCGTCAGCTTTACGCCGGAAGAGTCGGCCCTGAGCGTTCTTGAACCATACCGGTACAGATCTGATTCAAAACGTGCATCAGGAAACCTCATGGCTCCGTTGCCAGTGAGACCGGAAGGAGTAAGCGCCAGGTTACCACCATGAAAGATACTGTCATTGTAAACTTTAAAGACCTCTTCCACTCTTGATATTTCAAGCAGGTTCTCCTCGGGAAACAGTTTCAAATCGGCTACGCTGTTCTCCACATAGGGATACTCCGTTCCCTCTCTCTGTTCCCGTAGCAGGAAACGGCGTGAGCGTGCCATCATGGAGTCGGGATGCATCAGGAACAGATCTGACCAGGCGGAGGAGGTAAGGTAGTCGAAGGAACCATATCCGCGTAATCCTCCGTTGCTCATCTCTATATCATTAAAAAAAGTACCTATCCCCCCGTAAAGCCGGATTCCCTCTTCAGGGGCGTGCATATAGAAGCCCAGGGAGTTGTCGTCCCTCAGGGTCATCTCCATCTCCAGGGGAGGAAGGATACCTGCAGAGATAAAGGTCCCATTTGGAGCAATAGCCTCGGGACTGAAGTTATCCAGGCTGTCAATGGTAAAGGGTTCCAGCTGGAAATAGAATTCATCCCTGTTGTAAACCCCATTTTGAATGCTCTTATCATCGAAATATATATAGGAACTTTCCAGACTGGTAAAGGTGGGGTACTGGGGATAGTTGGCCAAACCGGATTTATTCTGTGGATCATCTATCAGTAACTGTCCCGTCATATCCTCCATGGCGTTCTTGATGCGGGCCAGAATGGGTTCGCCATACTGATTATAATCATGGGTAAAGATCGATATCTTAAGAGAATCAATCTTCTGCATCTCTATTTTAAAATCATTGTAGTCGAAAAAGAAGTTTTTCCCGGAAAACTGGAAAAGACCAGCATCCACAAGTCCATCAAACAGGAATGACCTGTTACGTTTCATTACAATACGATTCTCAGTTGGTATCAATCTTACATTCTGCGAATCGCTCAGGAAGATGACTGGAATCCCTGTGATGGTCAGGTCGCGTGTATAGAGATCCAGCTGAGCATTGGAGGCCCCCTCAGTCCTGGAGATAAACCTGATCACATCATAGTCTCGTTGCCGCATGGAGGCACTGATATAATCAAATGTCTTCTGACGTACTGTAATCAGGTCCGTGATGTCATCGTAGTAGACAAATCCAAATTTCGCGAGCCCCATAAGCAGGTGACGGACCTGGTATGCAGCATATCCAACATAGTTGGCATAATTTGGTAATGCAAATGTATTTCCACCAAGCATCCTTGAATAGGTATAGAGCTGAGCCAATGGATGTTC
>JAGLTY010000315.1 GCA_023135025.1 Bacteroidales bacterium
CAGCGGTGGTCACAGTACCCTTGTGGTGAATGGCGAGATGCATCTGGCTGATGCCCGTGCCCCCCTGGTCAGCCGTGAATTAAGGGGAACCATCCCTCAATTTACATTTGATCTTTCTGCACTTTATGGAGATCACGTGCAGAGTGCATGGCGTACTTTTTCAAGATTGACCGGGACAAGGCTCGGAATCTGCGATGAGGTGGTATTCTCCCCGGAGACCAGGAGTCTGACCTGGCAGCTGATCACCCGGGCCGATCTGAATCTGGATGGGGGTGTAGTGGAGCTTCAGCAGGATGGGGCCACACTCTATCTCCGGATTTCATCAGCGGCTCCTTTTGAGCTAAAGGTTGTATCCCTCTCTCCGCCACCATTGCCCTATGACAAAGATATTGACGGGTTGAAGCGTCTGGAGATTCACTGGAAACGGGGAGATTTTCAGGGCGATTCTGCTATACTGGATATTGAACTGGACAGAAAACCTTTTTAATTATGAGATTGATCTGGACCTTTATCTGGATATCACTGCTATTTGTTATGGCCTGTTCAAGGGGTTGCATGGAGGAGCAGCCCAATTTTGTCTGGATCATCTCCGAGGATAACTCCAAACACTATATGGAGCTGTTTGATCCCCATGGCATTGCCACTCCCCATATTACAAAGATGGCTGAAGAGGGGATCCTCTTCACTCGGGCATTCTCAAATGCACCGGTCTGCAGCGTGGCCCGCTCCACCCTGATATCTTCCTGTTACGGACCACGCACCGGGACCCAGTTTCACAGGCGGTCCCAATTGGTGCCACTTCCCCATGGAGTGGAGATGTTTCCTGCCTACCTGAAGAGGGCCGGGTACTATACCACCAACAGGAGCAAGGAGGATTACAACTATATAAAGGGTGAGGGGGTATGGGATGAATCCTCAAGAACGGCTCACTGGACCAACCGGGAGCCGGGACAGCCCTTTTTCCACAAAGAGTCGCACCCGGTTTCGCACGAAAGCAGCCTCCATTTCAGTGCGGAGCTGATGGAGTCGTATCGCCCGGTAACGGATACTGACAGTGTGCACCTCTTTCCCTATCACCCCGATACAGAACTCTTTCGTTTTACCGGCGCTTACTACCGCGACCGGATACTGGCGGTGGATACCATTGTTGGCCGGGTCATTGAGCAACTGGAGAAGGAGGATTTGCTGGAGAGCACATTTCTGTTCTATTTCGGGGACCATGGAGGTGTATTACCCGGTAGTAAGGGGTATGCCTATGAGACCGGACTGCATGTGCCACTGGTGGTGAGGATCCCGAAAAAGTTCCGGCACCTGGTGGATCTGAAGCGGGGTGAAACCACAGATGGTTTTGTAAGCTTTATCGATTTTGGTCCCACACTCCTGGAGCTGGCGGGTATTGAGATTCCCACGGGGATAGATGGCCGCGCCTTCCTGGGAGAGGGCGTAACATCTGAAGAGTTGGAAGAGAGGCAGGTTACCTATGGATATGCCGACCGGTTTGATGAGAAGTATGATATGGTTCGCACGGTCAGAAACGGAGATCTCAAATATATGCGGAGCTACCAGCCCTTTAATGTGGACGGACTCCAGAACAACTACCGCTATCGCTGTCTGGCCTTTCAACAGTGGCGGGAACTGTACCGGGAGGGAGAGCTGAATGATATACAGGCCTCTTTCTTTGAACCCAGGGAGCCGGAAGCACTGTACGACCTCTCTACCGACCCTTATGAAACCAACAATCTGGCTGGAAATCCGGACTTGGGAGAGCAATTGTCTGAAATGAGAGATTTGATGGAGGAGTGGGTGAAGGGGATGCCCGACCTGAGTTTCTATCCTGAAAATATATTGCTAAGGGATGCCTTTGAAAATCCTGTACTATTTGGAGAGCAACATAAAGATGAGATTGGTCTCCTGATAGATATTGCCAACCTGGAGCTGCTCCCTTTTGAGGAGGCACGTCCTGGAATTGAGCACGCCCTGGTTTCAGCAGATCCGCTCGAAAAATATTGGGGATTGATTGTTTGCAGTGCTTTTGGACCGGAGGCGGTTGAGTTTAAAGAGCAGGCAGTGGCTCTATGCACGCACAGCGACCTGCTGGTACGGACCCGGGCAGCTGAGTTTCTGGGTCTGACCGGTTTGGGAGACCCGGTTCCGGTGATAGTGGAAGCACTCTATGGGAGTGAAGAGGGAGTGGAGGCTCTGCTGATTCTCAATTCGCTGGTACTGCTGATGGATGGTCCTTATGCATACAGCTTTGAGCTGGACCATGGGGAACTCTCACCGGAAGTCAGGGAGGATCAGCAGGTGCAGCGCCGCCTGGAGTATATTGATTCCAGGATCGGTTCTGTTTAGAGAGCGGAAGGAGCTGTAAAAAACTGTACATTTGGAGATGATTTTATTTGAGGAGTATCTGAAGGATAACCTGGTGTTGCTCGATGGCGCCATGGGTTCGCTGATCTATGAAAAGGGTGTCTTTATTGATAAGTGTTATGATGAGTTGAATCTCTCCAGACCCGAGCTGATAGGCTCCATTCATGAGGAGTATGTGAGGGCGGGGGCCAGGGTGATAGAGACCAATACATACGGTGCCAACCGTTTCAAGTTAAAGTCCCATAATCTGCTCGATCAGATGGAGGAGATCAACCGGAAAGGGGTTGAATTGGCCAGGGATGCTGCAGGGGAAGAGGTATATGTGGCTGGTTCCATGGGCCCCTCAGGGCTGGAGATTGAACCATGGGGTGATACTACCCTGGAGGAGGTGTTTGAGGGATATGCCGAGCAATCCGGAATACTTAACCAGGCAGGTGTGGACCTGTTTATCCTGGAGACTTTCCAGGATATCAGGGAGATGGAGCAGGCCATCAAAGCGATTAAAAGTGTCTCTGAACTCCCGGTGGTGGCCATGATGACAGTGGGTGAGGATGGGAAAACACGGTACGGTGTGGACCTGGACGATGTGACAGATGCTCTTACAAAAAGCGAGGCAACTGTTATCGGTTTGAACTGTACGGTGGGGCCCAAGCCGATGCTCGATTTCGTGGAACAGATGGGGCGGCTCACTGATAAGCCCCTCTGCCTTATGCCCAATGCGGGCCGGCCCCAGTATACCGATGGCCGTATGATCTATATGAGTACACCGGAGTATTTTTCGGTCTATACCAAGCGGTTTATTGACAGAGGGGTAAGGGTGCTGGGCGG
>JAGLTY010000316.1 GCA_023135025.1 Bacteroidales bacterium
TCATGTCCCAGCTTACCCTGAGGGCTTCCATCACATCCATCTCGCGATCCACCACCAGGTAGGGGACAAAGGCCAGACGGCATGCAAAAATGATCCCGGGAACAATAAGCATGATGATTCCCATACCTATAATAACAGCCACAACAATATGGGCAATCACCACATTCCAGTAGTTACGCTGAAAAACAACAAAGATGTCCCTGACCTCAATACGTTCTCCCCGTACCGCTTTCAGAAAGACCCAGCTGGCACCATACTGTATGGGGCCTGCCACAAAGATCCCGTAGGTGATCCCAAACAAAGCCAATGGTACCAGGAACCATTCAAAAGAATCAATTTCCCACTGCACAACCGAAACCGGTCCGGTCAATATGAAATATACAATGGATATGACCAGGAGTTCCACAAAAGAGGCCCAGAGCACTTTCCATCCGATGGAGTAACTTCTTCCCGCATCGGGAAAAAAGTCAAATTTTTCACTATTAAATATTGTTACCATGTTTCTGAAATTTTGATTTATGACCAAATGTATGGTAACATGTGCTCCATTCCTTCAGACTTTAGTAGTGGTTTGAAAAACCCAACTATAGTAGGAATCCCCGGCTGACTATACTTAAGTAGGATTCATTTGTTGTACATTAACAATCCGATTAAAAAATCATGGCTGAAGCCTGGCGGCTCATATTACTGATAACACCCCTTATTGCTGGTGCCATCTCCATCCTTTTCTCCTTCAGACTAATGAAGCGGTACAGGACTCCTTTTACCAGTAGTTTCTTCTACTACATGGTTTTTCTCTATATTTTTGGCACCTACAGTGTGGCCGGAGCAGGAGTACTTGAACATCTGCTTACCAGGATGGAGATAGATCAGAAGGTGATTCACTCCTCCGGCCTCTATGCAATTTTTCTCGGCATCCCCTTTCTGGCGCTGGCGAAGTATATGTTCCTCAGAAGCATCATGGAGTTTCTCCAGAAAAAACCCACTACCTCTTTTGCAATCATTTACTTTCTGAGTCTCCTGGGGGCTTTTGTACTATACGGGGTATATATGGTGCGATTAACCCGCTTTGAACTGGGGGAGTACCAAAAATTGATTCAGATTCAACGTTGGGTCTTTTCTGCATTTATGCTCACCGTATATCTGTCGGCCTATCTCTATATTCATCTCTCCACTTCAAAACTAACCGACCTCCCGTCAAAGAGATATATCAGGGTTTTCGGCTCCTGGTATTTTGCATTTGTAGTCCTGTGCGTGACACCCCTGGCCTTTATCGGGTATCATCCTCTTTTCCAGCAGATCTTTTTCCTGATATTCCTCTCCTGGCACCTGATCCCAATCCTTTTCATGAACATCTACCTGAACAAATTCCAGAATCTGAAAAGTGAACTTCCGGATGATTTTGAAACCAGGCTCCAGACCTTTGTGGCAGAACATGAAATATCCAAAAGAGAGTGCGAAGTGGTACGTCAGATTTGTCGAGGACTGTCCAACCAGGAGATCAGTGACACTCTGTTCATCTCTCTGCAAACGGTCAAGGACCATATTCACCACATCTTTGTGAAGACAGGAGTGAAAAACAGGGTACAGCTAACCAATATGATCAGATAAAATATCACATTAAGAATGACCGGAAGAACAGCAGTAATCAACTATCTGGAACAACATCACATTCCCTTTGAGATTTATGAACACCCCCCGGTGCCCACGGTGGAAGAGGCCCTGCCATATTGGAAAGATATAGATTCCGCTCATTGTAAGAATCTGTTTTTCAGGAACCACAAAGGCAACAGGCACTACCTGGTGATCCTGGATCACCGACGGCAACTCAATATCCGGGATCTGGAGCAAAAACTGAAGCAGGGAAAAATCTCATTTGCATCCCCAAAAAGAATGGAGCGGTACCTGGGACTATCCGGCGGGGCTGTTTCGGCATTTGGCATTATCAATGATCATGAAAACCATGTGCACCTCTTTATCGATGCAGCGCTGCAATCGGCAGAGCGAATCAGTTTTCACCCCAACGAAAACAACGCAACCCTTGTGATCTCATTTGCGTCTTTCAAAAGATTCCTTGAATCAAGCGGCAATTCTTACGAGTTTATTGCATTATATGAAACTAGATCGTAAACCGAATCACTCTATTTTTCTAACTTGCAGCCGAGATTCAGAAACTTGCTATGCTATGATAAAAAAAATTGCTACGCCTCTTCTGGCACTGTTGTTGTTGCTGCCGGGTTGCCTGGAAGACCCCGATCCGCTACCGCAAACCATCAATACCTACCAGACTTACTATAACTACCTTATTGAGCCTTATGATGTGCAATGGGAAATTGATGATGTGGTCATTGGCAGCGACCACGCTTACGGAGTCCCTGCAGAAGCCATAGTCACACTTGATTCTTCTGAACAAGAGGTGCTTATCCGGACCAGTAATTCCGATACCGGCCTTTTGATCGATAGCCTCTCCTATTTGCTGGTGGAGAACGGTGCTTATATGGTAGCCATCCTGGGAACCGAAGAGGAACCTCATCTTCTCTGCGAACCCATTGATACCCATTTCCCCTCTGCGGGCATGACCAAACTTCGTTTTCTGCATGCTGCAGCCACGATGGGCCCGGTAGATATCTACATTGGCGGAGATCTGCCCGAACACAAAGTATTTTCAGGAACAGATTATACCTCAGTTAGTGAATATCTTGAGGTCGCAGAGGAGAAGCTGTGGGACGCAATTATTGTCACACCGGAGAACAGCCTGCCAGCCGACTCCACCATCCTCTCCTATACGGCTAATACTATTTTTCGTACCGGATGGGTATATCTATGCATCATCGAACATAGTGACAACTACATAGAATCCTCTTACCAGTTGCAGGTAGATGAACAACCTGTCTATTGATTTCCGGAATGATTTTTGATACAATCCTATAACCAAAACAGAGCATGGAAAAAAGAAATATGAAACAGCATATCTCCTTTGTGGGCGCATTACATATTGGATTCGGAATACTCGGTCTTCTCGGAGCTTTTGCCCTTTTCGTTGGATTTCAGTTTCTTTTCGAGCTGGTTGAACACGAACCTATCGCACAAAAGGTGCTTTCATATGTAGGAAATTTCGCTGCACTGATCATTCTGTTTTTCAGCTCCCTTGGGGTTATTGGTGGAATCGGCCTTTTTTCATACAGGTCCTG
>JAGLTY010000317.1 GCA_023135025.1 Bacteroidales bacterium
TTCCACAGACGACTGATTATTTTTACCTCACAAATGACCCGCATGATCATCGGAAAATATGTAAGGATGCTCCTTGATGAGCGAAAGCGCGTAATTCTCCCGGGCTTTGGAAACCTGGAAGTAAAATCGCCCGAGGGTGCAGAGGCTCCATCAGGAAGCCGGATCAATCCACCGGGAATATCGGTCAGGTTTGATACAGGATTTAGTAAGGATGATGGTGAGCTGGCCGAAGCACTGGCAGCTGGAGAGGAGTTGGAGAGGGAGGAGGCGCATCAGCGTGTCCTTGAACTGGTGGATGCCATTAAATTTGCGCTGGACAAAGGAGAAGACTATCTCCTGCCCGAGGCCGGGACTTTTTCGAGGGATGAGGATGGGAAGATTCGTTTCCAGGCTGACCCGGACTGGGTCCTGGAGCCCGGTCTGTATGGACTGGAATCGATGGATCTGCTGGAGTTGGAAGAGCTTCCAGAGGAGGAAACAGCAGAGGAGCAGGAAGCCCAAACAGCCCCAAAAATTACAACACTTGCCACGCCGGTGCCCAAACCAAAAGCCAAAAGATGGAGAGTGATATGGCTGGTGGCCGCTCTCCTGATTGTGGTTCTGGTGGTCCTCATTCTGATCCCTCCAGCGGAGGTTGAGAACGGCAATGGCGGGATAAGATTCTTCAATAAGAGACCGGACCGGGAGGTGGTTGAACAGGATAAACCTTCCACGGATCAACAGGAGATTGAACCAGATGGGCCGATCGCCGATCCTGAAACAGAAACTCCTCTTCCAGAACCGGAAGTTGATCAAACCTTACCGGTTGAAGAGACCAATAGTTTCTTTATTATCGCTGGTAGTTTTAAGAACCTGAAGAATGCCAGTGATCTGCAGGACAAGCTGAATGAGAGGGGATTTCAGGCTGAGGTGATGATTACAGAGAACCGCATGTACCGACTGAGTGTCGCTTCATATGCTACCAAGAGGGAGGCTGAGAAGGGACTTTCGCAGATAACCTCTGAACCGGGCCTGCAATCGTGCTGGCTGCTTTCCAACTAGGATCAGTTAATTTCAGAACCGTTCAGAGCCGCTTCGGATGGCTTTACAAAATGGAGCGATCCATCCGGATTTTCCGAAAGCAGGATCATGCCCTGTGATTCAATTCCCTTGATTTTTCTGGGAGCCAGGTTAGCCAGTACAGACACTTGCTGTCCGGGTAGTACATCTGGCTCAAAATATTCGGCGATACCCGAAACAATGGTTCGCTTTTCGAAACCCAGATCCACCAGCATTTTGATCAGCTTCTTGGTTTTGGGTACCTTTTCAGCCTCCAGGATGGTTCCTGTCCGAAAGTCCATTCGGGTGAAGTCATCGAAGGTAATTTCCGCTTTCTGAGGCGCTAACTCTACCGGTTCTTCATTCTCCGCCTTAGTTTTATTGAGCTTCTCCAATTGGAACTGAATCTGCTCGTCCTCAATCTTTTCGAACAGCAGAGAAGCCTTCTCGATGGTGTGTCCGGGTGCCAGCAGGCTCTCCGATCCGATCCCATCCCATGATCTTCCTTCAAACTGCAGGAGTCCTCTCAGTTTCTCCATGGAGAAGGGAAGGAAAGGATCCAGCAGAAGGGTGAGGTTGGCTGAAATCTGGAGGGAGATATTAAGAATGGTTTTCACCCTGTCGGGATCGGTTTTAATCACCTTCCACGGCTCTGTATCGGCCAGGTACTTATTGCCCAGGCGAGCCAGATCCATCCCTCTTTTGATGGCTTCCCTGAAGCGGAACTGCTCGAGGCTCTCTTCCACACTCAGACCGATGGTTTTAATCTCCTCCAGGGTGGCCCTGTCCTGATCTGTTAATGTGCCGGATTCAGGCACCTTCCCTTCAAAGTATTTGTGGGTAAGCACAATGGCCCGGTTAACGAAGTTGCCCAGGATGGCTACCAGTTCGTTGTTGTTGCGGTTCTGAAAATCCTTCCAGGTGAAGTCATTGTCCTTATTTTCGGGGGCGTTGGCACAGAGCACATAACGCAATACATCCTGTTTTCCCGGGAAGTCCTCAAGGTACTCATGGAGCCATACCGCCCAGTTTCGGGAGGTGGAGATCTTCTCATTCTCCAGGTTCAGAAACTCATTGGCAGGCACATTGTCGGGCAGGATATAACTGCCCTCTGCCTTCAGCATGGTGGGGAACACAATGCAATGAAACACGATGTTGTCTTTCCCGATGAAATGGATCATGCGGGTCTCCTCATCTTTCCAGTACTTCTCCCATTCGGGAGTCAGTTCTTTGGTGGCCGAGATATAGCCTATGGGTGCATCAAACCATACATAGAGTACCTTTCCGTCAGCCCCTTCAACGGGTACCGGTACCCCCCAGTCCAGGTCGCGACTTACTGCGCGGGGATGCAATCCCTGATCGAGCCACGATTTGCACTGTCCGTATACATTGGGCTTCCACTCCTTATGCTCCTTCAGGATCCACTCCTGGAGCCAGGGCTCATACTGATCCAGTGGCAGGTACCAGTGTTTGGTCTCTTTTAAAATGGGCAGACTTCCACTGATGGTAGATACGGGATTCACCAGGTCGGAGGGACTCAGCGATGTGCCACACTGTTCGCACTGGTCTCCATAGGCACCAGGGTTGCCGCAGTGAGGACAGGTACCTGTAATATACCGGTCGGCCAGGAAAGTGGCCGCCTCATCATCGTAATACTGCTCTGATGTTTTTTCAATAAACACCCCTTTTTCGTAAAGGGTCTTAAAGAATTCGGATGCGGTTTCATGATGTACCTGGTTGGAGGTACGGGAGTAGATATCGAAGGAGATCCCAAAATCCTCAAATGCTTTTTTATTGATCCCGTGATACCGGTCTACCACCTCCTGGGGGGAGATCCCTTCGTTGCGTGCCTTCAGCGTAATGGGCACACCATGTTCGTCAGATCCACAGATGGAGATAACATCGCGATCGCGCTGGCGCAGGTAGCGTACATAGATATCCGACGGGACATAAACCCCGGCCAGGTGACCCAGGTGAAGGGGGCCATTGGCATAGGGAAGGGCCGATGTAACCAGGTATCTTTTATAGGCTTTTGCAGTCATTGAGAGTTTTTTTGGGAAAGCACAAAGATAGTGATAAAATGGTGCTGATTTTTCTTCTTCCTGCACATAAACAGTAAAGATTCTTTTGATGAACCA
>JAGLTY010000318.1 GCA_023135025.1 Bacteroidales bacterium
TCATAGCTCCCCGTTACATCGAGGTGTACCCTGTACCTGGCATGCATCCGCTGCTCCCTATCCATCACAAAAATGGTCCGGGCTCCTCCGGCCAGGCTGAGAAAATCCAGCAAATCGTAAGATGTACCGAGGGTAACCAGTGTGCGACTGTACTGCAGGCTGTTGTTCTGGAACCGTTGTTCAAGCTCTCCCTCCAGATCCAGTTTGCCTGTAATCTTCTTGTTCAGTTCCAGCTCCCACCATGACTGAAAATCCTTGACCTGGCCCTGAAGATCGCCAGAGTCCAGGAGAGATACTATGGTAAAAATTGCGGTATATAGACCCTGCCTAATCGTCATCACCACTATCACCCACCTGCGGCTCATCCTCAACAAAATTGACCCAGTTCTCCTGCTCAAAATAGTGAATATAGAGCCTGACTGAATCTCGGAGGTAATCGACCCTGCCAATCTCTACCCTGCGGATGGTCAGTCCGGTCCGCTCCTCCAGGTCACGAATCAGCTCCGCTCTCCTCTCCGGTTTGATCAGCTCCACATTCTCATAATTGATCATCCTCCTCGACTCATGCTTTAGCAAAAAGACCCGCTCAAGCAGGTAGGTGACCATAATCAATGCTCCATTGGTTAGCAGGAGTTCTGCATAACTCACCCTCCTGTTGGCCAGCGAGTTGATCAGCGAAACCCCTATCACCAGGAAGAGGTAAGTCATCTCCCGGATGGGAATCTGCATGGTCCTGTATCTGAGCATGCCAAAGATGGCAAACAGTCCCAGTGCAAAACCCAGGCTCACATCGATATTTTCAAGTAGAAAGATCATGAAGAATACCACCTGGCTGATCAGGATATAGGTAAAGAGGTAGTCCTTCTTCGGGGTGGATTTGTAGTAGAGGATTCTCACCAGGTAGAGGACAACCAACGTATTGAAAATTGCCCGGAGGATCAGGTCCCAAAAGTCCTCCCAATTCATCAATTCGATATTCAGAAATTCAGGCATGTTATTGATATTTTGTGGTTAGATGGAAATCGTTGTTGATCTTGTGTACCTTGCGTACCCTCTGCTTGAAACGGTTCTGTTTCAGGTTGGGATGGAGCAGAGCCATACCGATGGCATATTTGCTGAACCTGCGGGGTTTAATCTGTGATTTTCGCAGTGCGACATGCATGGATGAGCCGTAAAGAAATCCTTCATACTTGATCTCGGCAATGGCGATCCCCGGAAGATCCAGCTGCTCTCCGCTCTCTTTACTGGAGAATTGTAACCTGTAATCGAGGGTTACACGTTCGGTTTGTGCGTGACTGACCAGGGTAATCCGGCGGAAGCTATTCTCCATGGTTGAGTCGATGCCACTGCCTGTATAGGGAGAACAGGATAGAAGAAACTCCTCTTCCTTCAAAAGGGCGGAATGATCCATCCCGGTAGTCCTCACCCGCTTCTTGGTGGTTACCCCCATGGCATTCTTTTTTTTCACCTCCAGGAAATGAAGATCACCTGAACCGTATCTCCTGATCCTCACCTTGTGCCTGTTGGCCAGGCCACGGTGATGTTTGTGATACATCTCCCGGCCATCGGTGTCAAAATAGCGGGTATGGTAGTGCTGCGACCGGTAACCATCAATCTCAAGCACCCTGTAGTCGTCCCTGACCATCTTCAGGAGATCGGGCAGATGCTCAAAACTGAAAAGATATTTATTATCCTTTCGCCGCATCAGGCTGGCCCGGTTCACCTCCTCCAAGGAGATCCCTTCGAACTGCCGCAGGATGGTATCGAAATCACTTCCGGAACTCATACTCATAGACCTTCCGCTTATAAAGCTTATCCTTGTTGTTGAAATACTGCTTCTCTACTCTCAAACCATCCGAGTAGATGCTCTTTTCGGTCCTTTCAACCCTCCCTTTTGCATCCATAAAGATCTCCTCCACCAGTTTGCCCTCTTCGTTATAAGCATATTTCTCCCACAACTTCACCCCTCCCTTGCGGTTGAGCTCCTTAATCTCTACCAGATCGCCCCTTTCATTATACCGTTCAATGGATTCAACCACCGGCTCGTCCATGCCCTCCTCTACAAAATATTCATATACGGTCCGGGTAACGATCTTCTTCTCTTTGATGGTCTTTGTGCTCTGTCCCACGACCGGTCCGGCCATAAGCAGAAACGTGCCGGTCAATAAGAACAATACACTGTTTTTCGCCTTCATAAAAACAAATCTATAGTTTTTCAATGATAATTTCACCAAGATCAACCACCTGGTCCAGATCGTCAATGGTCACCTCAAATGTCAGGGTCACCTTATCGGACGATCCTGTAACATCGTCGGAGTGAAGGAACACCAGGTAGTCACCGGGGATCAGTCCCCCGAACTCAAATACTCCCTCTGCCTGGGTGCGGATACGATCGTCATAGTAAGTATGGTTGTTATAGGTCAGGTAGACCTCGTGTTCGGTTGCATAATAGGTTTTTTCAATGACCAGGTTGGGCCAGCTGGACCCATCCACATAATCGATCACCTTTACCACTCCCTTAATCAAGGCGGCCCCATCATCATAATCAAGTGTGGTTAACTTCTCCAGGTTTCCCAGATCCAGCTCCTCTCCCCTATCCAATTTAACCTCATACAACTGCTCCACATCTATATTCAACACTGATGAAGAGTCGCGGGAGATAAAATAGACCTGGTAACTGCCCGGGTAGAGGTACTTGAACATGAACTGACCCAGGTGATTGGTCCTCACCCTGTCTCCAAGCTCCTTTTGATCGCCGTAAACAATGTAAATCTCCTCATCCACCGCCGGCTTCTCATAAATGAGAATTGAAAAATCATCATTATAGAACTGCTCTGTCACCGTCCCGTAGATTGACCCGGTTCCGCCGGGACCTTCAGTTTTTTCACAGGAACTCAATGCAACCCCTGCAATGACAAAATAGATACAAAGTGATAAGATCCTTCCCCAATTTGCCTGCGGCTTCAATGATAACATATATGGTTTTATAAACTGCACCATAAAAGTAGCAAAATTCTTTTGCCATGCTCTATCTGCTCAGCCTCCTGTAACATATGTTACAAGATTCTCCCATACCAATTCCCCATATTTGTTCCGTCAGAAAATCATTAAACTTTACACATATGTTACGAGAAGTAGTTAAAATAGATGAGGAGTTGTGTGATGGTTGCG
>JAGLTY010000319.1 GCA_023135025.1 Bacteroidales bacterium
TTTCCACCGTGATGCAGCTCGAAATAAGAATGGATATGATAAAAAGCAGGATTCGGGATTTCATGACCGTCTCTTTTATTCTGTCCCCTTCAGGTTTTTGTTGAGCCACTCCAGGTAGACATTGAAGAGGTGCATCCGGCTGTTCATATCATAAGCAACTCCATGAGCACCGGGAGGATAGATCTTCAGGTCGATGTTTTTCCCTGCATCGATCATTGCTGTGGCCAGTTGAAAGGTGTTCTGAGGATGCACATTGTCATCCTTCAGGGAGTGCACCAGTAACATTTTGCCTTCCAGGTTTCCTGCCAGGGTTACCATGGAGCTGTTCTTGTATCCCTCCTCATTTCCATCAATGAGGCCCATGTATTTCTCTGTGAGTATACAATCGTAATTCCGGTGGTCGGAAATGGCTGCAGTCACAATACCCGCCTTAAACACATCGGGATGCAGCAGTAGTGACATTCCAGCAGAGAATCCGCCGAAACTGTGCCCCATGATCCCCACGCGTTCCCGGTCGATCCATGATTTTTCAGAAAGGTAGAGTGCGGTCTCCGCAAAATCGTGTGTTTCCCATATGCCCAGCTGTGTATGAACCACCTTTTCGAAGTCGCTTCCGTATCCGCCGTTGCCTCTGTTGTTGATATTGGCTATCACGTATCCCTGCTGTGCCAGGTACTGGTTCCATCCATTGGTTTCAAAGGTGTTGTAAACCCCCTGTGAGCCCGGTCCCCCGTAAACTGCCAGCAGCAGCGGATAGGATTTGTCAGGATCAAAATTCATGGGCCTGATCAGGTACCCATCGATGGTCTGTCCGTCCGAAGTGGTGAATGAGAAGAGCTCCCTTTCTGCATATTCATACTTCTCCAGGTGGTCCAGTGCACCCTGGTGACCCGCCAGGTTCTTGATCAGTTTGCCCTTACTATCGCGCAGGTCAACTGTCGATGGTGTAGCGGTACTGGAGTAACTATCGATAAAGTAGCGTCCCGCCGGAGCCACATTGACCCGGTGGTTACCTGTGTTGGTTGTGATCTGCTTTTTCCCTTTCCCGTTGAACTTCACGCTGTAGAGGTTACGTTCCATGGGAGAGATTTCGCACGACAGGTAGTAGAGTGTTTTTTTCGCAGGATCGATCGCTTTAACAGAGACCACATCGTAGGCACCACTGGTGGGTTGTCCCAGCACGTTTCCTTCATAATCGTATTGATAGACATGCGAATAACCGTCGCGATCGGAGATCCAGAAGAAGGAGTCCATCTCTTCGGGAAAGTAGAAGAGGTGAAGCTCTCCTGCAAAGAAGTCAAAGATATCGATCCATGCATGGTTTTTCTCCTCCATGATCATGGACTTTTCGCCTGTAACCACATTAAAAAGGTACAACTTCATATGGTCCTGTGCCCTGTTCATCCACACCACTGCCAGGGTATTCTCTCTGGAGGTCCAATAGATTCTGGGCATATAGCCACCCTCCGGATCGAAATCGAGCCACTGCTTGCTCCCGTCTACGGTATTGATGATCCCCAATCGTTCAACCGGGGGATTGTCTCCCACCTTGGGGTAGGGGACCTCCAAATACTCGGGATGCTGACCGGAGAAGTCGGTCAGTTGATAAAGAGGTACCTCCCGTTCATCGGTCTGCCAGAAGGCAATATATTTGCTGTCGTACGACCACTCCCACGCCTGCACCAGTCCGAACTCCTCCTCATTGGCCCAGCCAAAGCGGCCGTTGTAATATTTATCGGCACCATCGTGGGTGAGTTGCGTATGGTTGCCCGTTGCAAGATCGAAGGTGAAAAGATCGCCATCCTTGCCATACCCCACCTTTTTACCGTCGGGCGAAACTTCAGCTGTAAAGGCGCCCTCCACGATGGCAGTCAATGTTTTATCTTCGATGGAATAGAGAAAATAATCGGCATTTCCGGAGTATCTCCAGATCGATTCAAAATTGGTCTGAAAGAGCAGGAACTTATAGTCCCTGGTCCACTGAAATGAGCGATAACGGAAAGGATTTTCCGTTCCGGGAAATTGATGATCACCATCGCTAAATACCAGCTCTTCTGTTTCAGTTTTAATATCGTAGGTCCAGATCTGCTGACTTCTCTCTTCCCGCCTGGTAAAGGAGTAACGATCACTCTCCTGGATCCACTCCACACCTGCAGGTCCGCGGTCGCCCCGAAGTGACCGCCCGCTCATAAAGGCTTCCATCAGTGAATCGTACTGCTTTTTCTGAGCAGTAACGGTGAAGGTCATCAGGACCAAAAGCAACGCGAGGGTCAGTTTTCTCATTATATTTTAAATAGGTTTTGCAGAAAACAAATCTAGCAAAAATGTTCTGTCCTTGTATGGTTGTAAGCTAAATCCTGATTCCCCGACCAAAGGATTGTATCAATACCTTAAAGAAATGCAAAAATTGATTCTTTCCGCAACTGTTTTCATACTGCTCTACGCCACAGGCTGTCAGACTGATCCGGGGTCTTTTGGGGACCCGGATAATGCAGATGATATCACGCAACAGCTTTTGAACCAGGAGCATGTTACCGGGGGCCTTCACCCCTTTGAACTGATCGAAAATCCGGTTTATTCTCCTGTTCATGAAATCGAAACCTTCAATGAGAATGATATGGTTTTTGTTACCAGGGCCAGTGGAGATGTTCAGGTATTTCCGCACCGCCACATGCATGTGGAAGTTGTTAATGAAGCGAAGAACGGGGTATGGATGGCCATCACCTATTGTCCCATTACCCGTAGCGGTATCAACTGGAACAGAGTGGTGGGAAATGATACACTGCTACTGACCGCATCCGGATATCTTTACAAAGAGAACATGATGCCACTGGACGTGCATTCGGGTAATATCTGGTCACAGATGCTGCTCCGGCGTTTTCAAGGGGCGGTTAACCAGGAGGAGATCTTTGCCTTCAGGGAGATCGCTACATTCCCTTTAATCGAAACTACCTGGAAAACGGTGAAGGAAAACTTCCCTGAAGCCGGGGTCTACATCAACAACAGCTCTCTGAAGTCGGTTGATAGCAATCCCCTGGAGCAGCAGCTGGGTATCATCAGCAAGGATGCAGTGGAAATCTTTACGCCGGATATGTTTCCCGGTGAGACCACGCTGCATGTAACTGCTGTGAATCCCGGGGGAATGATCGTGGTGGTT
>JAGLTY010000032.1 GCA_023135025.1 Bacteroidales bacterium
AGGATCCGGTTTTAATGACATCTCAGATCCTCATCTCCCTCCAGGAGGAGATCAACCGGATGGCACCCGGGAATGTCCCTACAGTCCTCTCCTTTGGCAAAGTGGTTGCCGATGGTGCGGTCAATGTCATTCCCGATGATGTGATCCTGGAGGGAACCTTCCGGACCATGAACGAGGAGTGGAGAAAAGAGGCGCACCGGCTTATTGAAAAGGTTGCCTCGGATATCTCATCTGCGATGGGAGGATCTGTGAAGGTCGAGATCAGAAACGGATACCCGGTCCTGCATAACAATGAGCAGATCGCCAGGGAATCGAAAAGATTGGCCACAAAACTGCTGGGAAAAGAGAATGTGGAGGATATGGAGATCCGGATGACTGCAGAAGATTTTGCCTGGTTTACCCGGAATATCCCCGGAATGATGTACCGTCTGGGTGTCGGGGATCCTGGTTCTGAACAGCTCTTCCCCCTCCATTCGCCCCTGTTTAAAGTCAACGAATCCGCATTGCGCACCGGTATCTCAGTGATGGCTTACCTGGCCATTGAATTACCCAAAATGGAGGCTGTTGAAAAAATAAATTCCTGACAGGGATTGCTTAATAGAAATTTGAAACTAAATTTGCCACGTAAGAATTAAAAAATATAAGATATGGCTTACGTAATTTCAGATGATTGTACTGCATGTGGCACCTGTATTGATGAATGTCCGGTTGAGGCGATCAGCGAAGGAGATATTTATGTAATTGACCCTGAACTGTGTACTGACTGCGGCGCATGCGCAGATGTTTGTCCCGTTGAAGCAATCAGCCCGGAATAGGGTCGGGAAGTTAAAGCATGAAAAAAAGACTGCCTCAAAAGGGCGGTCTTTTTTTTTATAACTTTGAAGAGAGGTGAATCTCAGGAACAAAATATTTATCGTCATATTTGGTACCGATACCCGGGCAGGAAGAGTTTTTGATGTACTCCTGCTCTGGATGATCATTCTCAGTGTAACTGTTGTGGTGCTGGAGAGTGTATCAACCCTGCAGGAGGCGCACAATCACTTTTTTATCACCACTGAATGGTTCTTCACCATTGTCTTTACCCTGGAGTACCTGCTCAGGATATTTACCGCCCCTCATCCATGGAAGTACATGACCAGTTTCTTTGGGATTGTTGACCTGCTGGCCATTCTTCCCACTTACATGGGTCTGATATTTGATCAGACCACTTTCCTGCTTACCATCCGTGCACTCAGATTGCTCAGAATGTTCAGGGTTTTTAAACTGGGAAGATATGTGAAAGAAGCAGCCCTCATGGTCAGGGCACTTCAACAAAGTTTTCGCAAGATCATCCTCTTCTTCGGCGCGGTGCTTACCCTGGTGCTGATCCTGGGATCCTTGCTCTATCTTATTGAAGGAGAAGAGAACGGATTTACCTCCATACCGCAGAGTATCTACTGGGCCATTGTGACCATCACCACCGTGGGCTACGGGGATATTGCCCCGGCCACGGTACTGGGAAAAATCCTGGCCTCTGTGGTCATGCTCACAGGCTACTCCATTATTGCAGTCCCCACAGGGATCATTTCAGTGGAGATTGGCAGAGCGGTCAAATCGGACCGGAACAGACATCAGCTCTCCTGCACAAATTGCGGCCATGTCCGGCATGACAGCGATGCCCATTTCTGCAAAATGTGTGGAACCAAACTTTAGCTCACCCCAAACAATGAAACGACTTATACCCGCACTATTATATCTGATTACCGTATGGCCGCTACAGGCGCAGAACAACTCCTTTGTGATGGAACCTGAATCACCCTCTGTGATCGGAAGGATCAGTCTCATCTCACCCAAACTAATTGCTGAGATTGCACTATCTGATTACTTCACACTGTCTGTGGGATTCTGGTTGAAAACCAATTTCTGGGATTATGATGAATGGGGACCGGGCTCACCACCCTATGTCTCCCCAAGTTTTAAATTTGAACCCCGCTATTATTTCAACCTGGAGGACCGGCATGACAAAGGCAAGTCAACCCGCTACTATTCAGGCTGGTACATCAGTCTCCCCTTTAACATAGAGTTTCCCGATTTTCGATACTCTGTAGGAGGAACCATTGGTTTTCAGTGCATTATGGGACGGCGCTGGTACTGGAATATAAGCATCGGTCCCGGATTTACCTATAGCGATTCACGGTTTTACTGGAGTGGAGCCGGCGACTTCGGTCTGGGAATCATCCTCAATAAAATGTAGCACTGTTCCCAACCAAATTTTGGAGTTATTCAATAAAGTGACCGATCAGTAGATCAGTCACTTTTTTTTGTAAATTGTTAAACTTGCACCCTCTTTTTAAGTCTAAACCAGATATCATACACTTCAACAAAACAAAAACATTAACCATGAAATCACTCAGCACAGTGCTCTTCTCTTTTATAGGAATCGCCATTTTCGCCCTCACCGGATGTGGCCCAAAGTATACCATTGAAGAGCAAGATGGTATCTCAATTATTCATAATAAGGGAGGCCAGACCCTTGGATACGCACCAGCTTCAGGAGTCACCCTTATTGAAAAAAGCGGTTATGCTTTTAAGGACCTCAATAAGAACGGCGACCTGGATATCTATGAAGACTGGCGTCAACCTGTGGACGAAAGGGCAAAGGACCTGGTGGGCCAGATGAGCGTGGAACAGATGGCCGGTCTGATGCTCTACAGTGGGCACCAGTCCATTCCTTCAGGAAGCCGCCGATTTGGCGGAGGAAGCTATAACGACTTACCATTCAATGAGAGTGGTGCAGCAGCTTCCGATCTTTCCGATCAGCAAAAAACATTCCTTACTGAGGATCATCTTCGCCATGTATTGATAACCTCCGTTGAGAGTCCCACGGTAGCAGCAGAGTGGAACAACAATGCCCAGCAGCTGGTGGAGGGACTGGGACTGGGCATTCCGGTGAATACCAGTTCGGATCCCCGCCACCGAAGCCGTGCCGACACTGAATACAACGCCGGTTCAGGCGGGCAGATCTCCATGTGGCCCGCCTCCCTGGGAATTGCAGCCTCCTTTGATCCGGAGCTGATGAAACAGTTTGGAGAGATCGCCTCCATTGAATACAGGGCATTGGGTATTGCCACTGCCCTTTCACCCCAGATCGACCTGGCCACAGAGCCGCGCTGGAGCCGCTTTAGCGGTACCATGGGAGAAGATCCCGACCTGGCCACCGATATGGCACGCGCCTATGTGGATGGATTTCAAACCTCTTCAGGAGCAGATGAAATCCTGAACGGATGGGGTTATCACAGTGTGAATGCAATGGTCAAGCACTGGCCCGGCGGAGGTCCCGAAGAGGGTGGACGCGATGCCCATTTTGGCTATGGAGCCTATGCCGTTTACCCGGGTAACAGGTTGGAGGACCACCTGCAGCCCTTCACCGAAGGAGCCTTTAAACTGGATGGAGCCACAGGAATGGCTTCCGCAGTAATGCCCTACTATACCATTTCCTACAATATCGACACCAAAAATGGAGAGAATGTGGGCAATGCCTATAGTAAATACATTATTTCCGACCTGCTGCGCGACAAGTACGGATACGATGGGGTGGTCTGCTCCGACTGGGGTATTACCAATGATGCCCCCAATGTGGAGATGTTTGCAGGAAAATGCTGGGGTGTGGAGACCCTGTCTGTTGCTGAAAGGCACTACAAAGCCATCGATGCAGGCATTGACCAATTCGGTGGAAATAACGATATGGGACCGGTTATAGAGGCCTATAAAATGGGCGTGGATGAACATGGCGAAGCCTATATGAAAGAGCGTTTTGAAAAGTCCGCTGTAAGGCTGCTACGCAATATTTTCAGGGTGGGTCTCTTTGAGAACCCCTACCTGGATCCAGGCAAAACAGCAGAAATCGTTGGGAACCCTGAATATATGAAGGCCGGTTTCGAGGCACAGTTACGCACCGTAGTCATGTTAAAGAACCAGCAACAGGCACTTCCCCTGGAGAAGCAGTTAAAGGTATTCATCCCACAGCGCCATATTCCGGCAAGTAGTGGCTGGTTTGGCAGGCAAAGCCCGGAGAGGTGGGTTGATGCATTTAACAAGACCATCGTATCTAAATATTTTGAAGTGGTGGAGACTCCCGAAGAAGCTGATTTTGCTTTGCTGGGGATCCAGAGTCCCAATGGAGGAGTAGGTTATGATGGGACCGACCTGGAACAGGGTGGTAACGGCTACGTTCCCATCTCACTGCAATATGGACCCTACACTGCTGAGTATGCCAGGGAGATTAGCCTGGCCGGTGGAAGTCCGTTTGAAGATTTCACCAACCGGAGCTACAAAGACAAAACCGGAACGGCCCGGAACATTCCCGATATGAAACTGGTGGTTGAAACCCGGAACAAGATGGGTGAAAAACCGTTGGTTGTGGTGGTCAATGTGTCCAAACCGATGGTTTTTGCCGAGATTGAACCGGCAGCCGATGCCATCCTGGTCCATATGGGTGTCCAGGATCAGGCACTGATGGACCTGATCTCGGGCGCAGTTGAGCCTTCCGCGTTATTGCCCTTCCAGATGCCGGCTTCCATGAAGACCGTTGAAGAGCAATTCGAAGATGTTCCCCGCGATATGAAGTGCTACACCGACTCAGAAGGCAATACCTATGACTTTGCTTTCGGACTGAACTGGAGTGGTGTTATCAGTGATGAAAGGGTTAGCAATTACAGGTAAGAAAACGAAGAGCGAGCTTTTTCAAGGTCACGGATTGTACCTCGACAGCCTGAGTAGCTCCTGGTAGTTGCGCTGCGACATCACCTGGTGAACGGTCAGCTTCGGGTACCGCTCCACAAAAGCATTGACAATCTGCCACCCCTGCCAGACAGCAGCCCGGCCTGGCGATTCCGAGGTATAGAACCGTGTATAGGGAGCATCCTCCACCAGCTTGCGGATATTCATCGGATCGGTGGAAAAGAGCAGTTTCTCCTCCACCAGGTGGGTCCACATCTGTTTTTTATTGTTCCTGCACCACTTCATCTGATCATCAGTGAAGCCCATATTCAACTGCTCTTCAAGTTCCGGGAACATGGCACCCACAAACCAGGCCAGCTGGCCATGATAAATCATCCTGGAGAGTACATTGTCCACCGAATCGTTGTATGGATAGAGCTGTGTGGCCCAGGCATACATCACATCCACAGGCACCCTAGCGGGCTCTTTTTTCTGAGCCAGATAATTGGGCACCCCCAATTTCTGATAATAACTGCAATCACTTCCCAGGTATTGATCAAGACCAATACCCACAAAATGGCCCACTGTAAAAAGTCCCTGATTAAACCTGCTTACATAACCCACCACCCTGGGTGGTACCGAATCGGGATAGTGGTAGAGATAATGTCTGAATCCATCGGTCAGTCCGGCCTCTATCTCCGTAGTAGAGGCGAAAATCTGATTGGTATATTCGAATACCTCCCTGTTTGTGGGATCATTGATAAACATGGAGAGGTAGGAGGCGTACCTGCGGGAAGAGGCCTGTCCGATGCTGATCACATGTACATTGAAAACATCAAAGAAATCGTCATACCGTCTGTACAATGCCCCTATGGCACCATCCATGGTATCCTGGTCCATTTCAAATAGATCCCGGTCAAATCGCTCCAGCTCAATATTTGCATCAACTCCTGAAATATCCACATCAAGGGGGTTGCTCCTGCATCCGGCTACCAACAATGCAATACCTGACAGAAAAAGCACTGTCCGTTGAACAGGTCTCATCATAATCATTAAATTTGAGTTCGTAATGCGATTAACAAAAGTATAAAATATGAAACGAATACTCGCTATATCGATCATTCTGGGCGCCATGATCTCCA
Organism: Bacteroidales bacterium; assembly: GCA_023135025.1. Taxonomy (GTDB): domain Bacteria; phylum Bacteroidota; class Bacteroidia; order Bacteroidales. The sequence continues at coordinate 5,841 of JAGLTY010000032.1, forward strand.
TTCATGCCCAAACACCTCTAAGATTTAGTGTACATGTGGATCCACAATTCGCATGGTTCAACTCCGATGATGAAACTGTGAAGCCCGATGGTTCGATTTTTCATATGCAGGCCGGTCTTCAGATGGACTATTTTTTTGCAGAGAATTATGCCTTTGCATTGGGTGTCGGAATCAACAACATGGGGGGAAACCTGCTGTATGCCGATTCGACCGAATTCAGTTCCAAAGGAGAAACCCTGCTGGTTGAGCCGGGACAATCTGTGAAACTGAATTTGCAGTACATTGATATTCCCATAGGACTTAAACTGAAGACAGAGGAGTTGGGATATGCCACCTTCTTTTTGCAACTGGGATTCAATCCCATGATCAACCTCAATGCCAAAGCCACCTCCGAAGATGCATCCATAGACAAGGAGGATATTCGTGAGAGTGTGAACCTCTTCTGTCTCGGTTACCATGCAGGACTCGGGATTGAATACAAGCTTGGAGGCAGTACTGCTGTAATTGGAGGCATCCGGTGGACCTCAGGACTAACAGATGTAACCGATAACGACAGGGCCAATGTGAAATTGAACGCCATCTCCATTCACATGGGAATCCTCTTCTGATCTGCCATGAAGATTGCTCTAGCACAACTGAATTATCTTATTGGAGATTTTGAAGGAAATCTGGCCAAAATCACCGGTGCGGTATCAGAAGCCACTTCAAAAGGTGCTGACCTGGTAGTATTTTCCGAACTCGCTATTTGTGGTTATCCTCCCTTGGACCTGTTGGAAAGGAAAGAGTTCATCAATACCTGTAACCACTCCATTGAGAAACTGGCCACGATTTTGGATCCTGGTACAGGGGTTCTGGTTGGAAGCCCTGAATTCAATACCAGTAGTGATGGGAAATTGCTCTTCAATTCAGCTTTTTTCCTTTACGAAGGTAAGGTTCAGCAGGTGTTTAGGAAAGCGTTGCTCCCCACCTATGATATTTTTGATGAGTACCGCTACTTTGAACCCAATCGTGAATTCAATATTCTCCACTTTAAGAAGAGAAAACTGGCAGTGACCATCTGCGAGGACCTCTGGGATGAGCAACCTTTCGAAAACGAGTTTTCGCGAAGCATGCTCTATACCACCAATCCCCTGGAAGAGTTGCACAAGCTTGGTCCGGAGGCGATCATCAACATGGCGGCATCGCCCTTCGCACACAGGAAAATGGAGATCAAGCAATCGATCTTTACAGGAAAAGCAGCCCGGTACAATCTCCCGGTACTCTATTGCAACCAGGTGGGTGCACAGACAGAATTAATCTTTGAAGGAGGATCCATGGCCATCCACCCTTCAGGACGTGTAGCCAGTAAACTCCCCCTCTTCCGGGAGGATATTCTTATCTCCGACCTGAACGAACTGATTGAGTCTGAGCCTCCTCTCTCAACAGGAGTAATACCCGACCGAATTGGAACCATGGCCGATGCATTGATCTGCGGCATCAGGGATTATTTCGGAAAACTGGGATTCAAAACAGCTACACTGGGACTTTCAGGGGGGATCGACTCAGCAGTAACACTGGCCCTGGCAGCAGAAGCACTCGGACAGGAAAACATTCATGTTCTGTTGCTTCCGTCACAATACTCTTCAGATCACAGTGTGAACGATTCGGTAGAGATGGCCCAAAACCTGGGAATAAAGTATAATATCCTCCCCATTGAAGCACTGTTTTACCAGTTTCGAAAGTCGCTTGAACCACTTTTCGAAAACCTGCCTGAAGATATTACAGAGGAGAATATACAGGCACGTATCAGGGGAACGCTTCTGATGGCCCTCTCCAATAAATTAGGAAATATCCTTCTGAATACCAGTAATAAAAGTGAAACCGCTGTGGGATACGGCACCCTTTATGGCGATATGAGCGGAGGACTCTCCATCCTGGGCGATCTGTTTAAGACCGATGTTTATCTGATGGCTGAATACCTGAACCGGGAGAAAGAGGTGATTCCGGTGAATATCATCTCTAAGCCGCCCTCAGCAGAATTGAGGCCCAACCAGAAAGACAGCGATTCACTGCCTCCATACGAGGAGCTGGACCAGATCCTTGAGGCCTACATTGAGAAACAGCTTCCTCTTGAGAAAGTGACAGAGATGGGATATGAGCCCGAACTGGTCAACAGAATCATCAGGATGGTAAACCAGAATGAGTACAAACGATACCAGACACCCCCGATCCTTAGAATATCATCTAAAGCTTTCGGGGTTGGGAGGCGCCTTCCACTGGTAGCCAGATATTAACGCAAAATCGATAAATTTTTCTAATTTTGTCTGTTATTCAACATAATTAGGACCAAACCAGAAGATTACAATGCAGGAAAGGAACTATAATGCAGATGATTGTATAGACAACCCGAAATCTGTATTTACGGTACTTACTCCCAAAGAAAAAGAATTTCTGAAGCAGAACTATACATGCGCATTCTACAAGAAGGGTGAGATCATTTTCAAGGAGGGGGATAAACCCATGGGGCTGATGATCCTGGCCGAAGGAAAAGTTAAGATTTTTAAAGAGGGCGTAGGAGGAAGAGAACAGATTGTCAGGATGGCCAAACCGGTCGGTTTCATAGGTTACCGGGCGCTTTTCGCAGAGGAGAATCATACAGCCACTGCCGTAGCCATTGAAGATTGCGTATCGTGTATCGTCGACAAAGAGAGCGTATTCAGGGTCATGCGCAGCAACGCTGAATTGAGTATGAGTGTGATTCAGTCTTTTGCTTCTGAACTTGGATTCTCCCATGACCGTACTGTTACACTTACTCAAAAACACATCAGGGGACGGCTTGCCGAATCACTGATCTTTCTCAAAGACACATACGGGTATGAGGATGACAATAAGACCATCAAGATATACCTCTCCCGTGAAGATGTGGCCAATCTCTCCAATATGACCACCTCCAATGCCATCCGGACGCTATCAACCTTTGCACAGGAAGGGGTGATCTCCATCGATGGAAGGAAGATAAGAATCCTGGACCTGTCCAAACTGGAACGCATCAGTGAGCTGGGCTAAAAGATGAAGTTCTTAGGTTATATTATATCCTACAGCTTCGTATGGCTGCTCCACCTCCTGCCCGATACTGTCCTCTATCTGCTATCCGATCTCCTCTATCTGCTCATGTACCATGTGGTGGGCTACAGGAAGAAGGTGGTATATGACAACCTTGAAAAAGCCTTTCCGGAATATGACAAATCCGAAATAAGGCGAATTGTAAAGAAATTTTTCCACCACCTCAGTGATCTGTTCCTGGAATCTGCAGTTTTCCCTTTCTATTCAAAATCCAAAGCACTGAAAAGAATCACCTACAAAAACCCTGAATTGCTGAATGAACTGTACAGCAAAGGCAAACAGGTGATGGCTGTACTGGGGCATTATGGAAACTGGGAATACCTCTCCACCCTTGGACTGGCCATCGATTATCCGGTTGTTGCCATCTACAAACCGCTTCGAAACAGGCATTTTGACAGGATGGTGCAGAAAAACAGGAAAGCATACGGAGTGATCCCAGTTCCCATGGAGAAGATTGCCCGGAAACTGATTGAATATCGAAAAAACAGCACCCCGGTCCTTACCCTTTTCCTGGGCGATCAGCGCCCCCAGTTTCATCAGATCCACTACTGGACGAAATTTATGGGCCGCGAGACACCCATGTTCCTGGGAACGGAAAAGTTGGCCAGAAAACTGGATGCCGCAGTTGTATTCTTAAAGATCAGGAAGTTGAAGAGAGGCCGGTATGAAGTGGAAGCCGAATTAATCTGTGAAGGACCCGAAGATCTTAAACCCTTTGAAATAACAGACCGCCATGTACGTATCCTTGAAAATTTGATCAGGGAAGAGCCTGCATACTGGTTGTGGTCACACCGGCGTTGGAAACACTCCTACGAAAGGTTCAGGCAGGAACACAAGGAATAACCCTCAGTAAGCCTGCGGATTGATCAATTGAGGATGTTGGCCAACAGGTACTCAGGGTATTAAAAAAAACAGTTGGACGTTTTCCCGAGCCTCTTCTTATCTTCTAAATATGCTTCTGAGTTCTATATATGTTTCTGAGTTTTACATATCTCAGAAACACGGCGTAGGCCGAGTTGACACTTATGACAAAACCGTAAAATCCATCCTTGAATCCCACAACCTCAGTTTCCTTGATGGATACCAGCCGGTATGGCGGATCCATTTACCACAATAATTGGTTAGCCGGTTAAAATAGTAGCTATCATGGGTCCAATCCTCCTTTATCTTAAGAATGGAATCCTTCAGCTCGTATGACAGGGCCTCATCGGTGTCAAGGGAGAGGATATATGGTGAGCTGGTCTGAAGAATAGCCCAGTTCTTCTGCTCAATATGTCCGGTGAACTTATGTTTGAGGAACACTGTATTGTATGAACGGCAAATCTCCTCGTTATAGGTAATAATGACAGCTGAGATCTGTACCTGCATAATTACTCCTGTATATATACCCTTTTCACCCGCTCCGGAACGGAGGTCAGTATCTCATAGGGAATGGTCCCGGCCTGCCTGGCCAGTTCAGAGACAGGCTGCTGTTTTCCGAACAACTCCACCATATCACCTTCGGATACATCCAGCCCGGTCACATCAATCATGGCCATATCCATGCAGATTTCTCCAATGGTAGGGGCGATGTGACCATTCACAAATACCTTTCCTGCCCCGTTACCCAGGCTCCTGTGAAAACCATCTGCATATCCAACGGGGATCGTTGCAATGGAGCTTTTCTGTTTCGTCACCCCGCTGCGGGAATACCCCACCGTTTCACCAGCACCAACAGATCTGACCTGTGAAATGGTGGTTTTAAATGAGCTTACCACTTTCAGAGATGAATCTGCACCTACTCCATGAAGTCCAATTCCCAGCCTTACCATATCATACTGTGCATCCGGAAATCGATCTATACCTGCAGAATTTAGAATATGCTGCTGGAATGGCACCCTCAATACATTTAAGAGTTGGGAACTCATATGATCGAACCGTTTAATCTGGTCACGTGTAAACCGGTCATGGTTCTGATCGTCTGAGGCCACCAGGTGACTGAATACTGATGCCACCCTCATCTCGGGTTTCTGAAGCCAGGGAATAAGCTGTTTCAGGTCTGGTTCACCAAAACCAAGACGGTGCATACCTGTATCCAGCTTCACATGGACTGGAAATCCATTGATTCCCCGGTGATGCAACATCTTTTGAAGTGCCTCCACTCCTCTCATATTGTAAATCTCCGGCTCCAGCCTGTAATCAAGCATGGATCCAAACCCGGAGGGATCGGGATTCAATACCATAATGGACAGATGGATCCCTGCCTTGCGCAGCTCAACCCACTCATCAATAAAGGCAACCGCCAGGTA
>JAGLTY010000320.1 GCA_023135025.1 Bacteroidales bacterium
GATTGGGTATATGAGGAGGAGTTTAACTGCCGGGATGGATTCAGGTGGAGCAACGACGGGGAGAAGATTGTATACTGGCACTCCGATACCGAAGGTACCGGTACTTTCTATTTGATCAATAACCTGGATTCCATCTATTCCATACCCGTGCCATTCCCATATCCCAAGGTGGGGACCACCAATTCGGCTGTAAAGATCGGGGTGGTCGCGGCTTCGGGAGGCACAACAAAATGGTTTGACGTTCCGGGCGATCCAAGGAACCACTACCTGGTAAGAATGGAGGTGGTTCCCGGATCGGACCAGGTGATTTTTCAGCAGCTGAACAGGCTGCAATACAGCAACCGGGTGTGGATCGGGGACCTGGAGTCGATGGAGATAGAGAACATCCTTACGGAAACCGATGAAGCGTTCCTGGATGTGCATGACGACCTTGTTTGGCTGGAGGGGAACCGGTATTTCACCTGGACCAGCGAACGAGACGGATGGAGGCATCTTTACAGAGTCTCCCGCGATGGGAAAGAGATCAGTCAGGTGACCAGTGGAGCATTTGATATGGTGTCGCTTGACTGTATAGATCCCAGGTCGGGATATGTTTACTATATCGCATCACCGGACAACCCGACACAGCGCTACCTCTACCGCAGCCGGCTCGACGGAAAGGGAGTTCCCGAACGAATTTCCCCGGCTGAACAACAAGGACAGCATCGTTATATCATGTCGGACGATGCCCGATGGGCCCTCCACACATATGAGAATGCCCAAACTCCACCGGTGATCTCACTGGTGGAGGTCAACTCTCATAGGGTGATCAGAGTGTTGGAAGATAACCAGAAGATCAGGGAGAAATATGCCGGACTGGATCTCTCTCCCAAGGAGTTCTTCAGGGTTGATATCGGGGATGTGATACTGGACGCGTGGATGATTAAACCGGCCGCTTTCGACCCGGAAAAAAGCTACCCAATCATTTTCTTTGTCTATGGTGAACCGGCAGGATCGACCGTGCAGGATAGCTGGGGAGGTGGGGACCTGTGGCACCACTACCTGGCACAGCTGGGGTATGTGGTGATCAGTATCGATAACCGGGGAACGGCTGCCCCCAGGGGAAAAGCCTGGAGAAATTCCATTTACGAGCAGATTGGGATCCTGGCTGCTGAGGACCAGGCCGCTGCAGCACAAAAGATACTGGCTACCTATCCGTTCCTGGACAGGGAGCGGGTGGGAATCTGGGGTTGGAGTGGAGGAGGTTCTATGACCCTGAACTGTATGTTCCGCTATCCCGGCATCTACAAAACCGGCATTGCCATCGCTTTTGTTGCACACCAGAAACTGTACGATACGGCCTACCAGGAACGCTATATGGGTTTGCCCGATAAAAACAGCGAAGGGTACTACCAGGGTTCGCCCATCAACCACGCGTCGAAGCTGGAAGGGAACCTGCTTTTGATCCATGGAACGGCCGATGACAATGTGCACTACCAGAGCTTTGAGATGCTTGTGGATGAGCTGATCAAACAGGACAAGCTGTTCGAAATGTTCTCCTATCCCATGCGTACCCATGCCATACGTGAGCGGGAGAACACCAGCCTGCACCTGCGGCGCACCATGGCCAGGTACTGGCTGGAGAACCTTTAAACCCATTTGATGAAAACTGTAAACAGTCATATTCCAAGCATATTCAACGATGTAGTGGGGCCGGTGATGCGTGGTCCATCGAGCTCTCACAGTGCGGCGGCCCTGAGGATCGGGTTGATTTGCAGAGAACTGATGCAGGGCACTCCCGGTCGGGTCGTAGTAAGCTATGATACCAGGGATGCCCTGGCTACTACCCACGAGAGCCAGGGATCCGATATGGGTATGAAGGGCGGACTGCTTGGTTTTGAGCCTGACGATGTGCACCTGCTTGATCCCGATCCGTATCTGGAGGAGGCCGGGATTGATCTCTCTTTCAGGGTGACCGATACCGGCTATGATCTGCCCAACCTCTACCTGGTTCACCTGCAGAAAGGGGATCTGAAGATGGAGGTGGCTGCACTCTCCACCGGGGGAGGAATGATCGAAATCATCAGGATCAATAACGCACAGCTCTCCATCAAAGGGGATCGGAAGGAGGAGTTGTGGTTTTCTGCTACAGGCGAACTGATTTTGCAGGGGCCACCCCCGGAAGGGGCCGTGAAACGGGTCATCTCTCCTCTGTTGCCAACCGGATCCCGGGATCCGGTTGAGGTACCCTTCAGCAATTGCCGGCAGATGATGCAATACAACAGCAAGCGGGACCTGTCAGCCTGGGAGCTGGCAGCAGTTTATGAATCCATGCGGGGAGGAGTTGAGGCAGAGGAGGTGTTTCATAAGATGCAGGAGCTGTGCCGGGTGATGCGCGGGGCCATTGACACCGGATTAAAGGGGACCCGGTTCAAAGACCGAATTTTGGGGGCACAGTCGGCCGGTTATCTAAAGAGACTGAAAGCAGGAGGCCTGGCCGGTGGCGAAGCGGTGCATAACATCACCCTCTATGTGTCTGCTATCATGGAGGTGAAGAGTTCCATGGGAACCATTGTGGCTGCTCCTACCGCCGGATCGTGCGGAACCTTCCCGGGGGCAGTCATTGGTGTGGCCGACTCCCTTGGACTGGATGAGGAGCAGGTGGTGAAGGCATTGCTGGCTGGTAGCCTGACGGGACTCTTCATTGCTACTGCATCTACATTCTCGGCCGAGATCGGCGGGTGCCAGGCAGAGTGCGGATCGGGTTCCGGTATGGCCGCCGCCGCTATCGCCTGGATGTTGGGAGGGAGCGTGGAACAGTGCATGGCGGCTAGCTCTCTTGCCCTTCAGAATTCACTGGGGATGATATGCGATCCCATCGCTGCCCGGGTGGAGGCTCCCTGTCTGGGAAGGAATATCAGTTCGGCCGTCAATGCCCTTATAAGCGCTAACATCGCCCTGGCCGGGTACGATCACCTTATCCCGCTGGATGAAGTGATTGAGACCATGGACCGGGTGGGTAGGAGCCTTCCCCGCGAACTGCGCTGTACTGCCCTGGGCGGACTGGCTATCACTCCGGCGGCAAAGAAGATTGAAAGGAGTCTTAAAAGTCAAAAATCTAAAGGTAGATGCTAGGTTTTAAAGGCCGGATATGGTTA
>JAGLTY010000321.1 GCA_023135025.1 Bacteroidales bacterium
CCCTCATCAATCAAGGCAACCGCCAGGTAATCCACCTGGTGATATTGCAGCAGTTTTGCAATCTCAATATTTCCGCTACCATAAGATAGAGCCTTTACCATCACCATGGTTTGCACCCCTTCGTTCAGTAGCGACCTGAAATGATTCAGGTTGTGCACCATGGCATTCAGATCGGTTTCAAGCCTTGTCTGGTGAGTCTTTAGCTGTAATTCCCGTGCAATGCGTTCAAAACCAAATTTCCTGGATCCCTTGATCAATATGATTCTTTCGCTAAACAGGGTCCTCTCCATTCTCTTCAGAAACTCCTCAGTGTCCTGGTAGAAAAGGGATGAAACTGGGAACAACGCTCTCTGACCCGATAGTGCTGGACCAATCCCTATAAACTGATCCACCTTTTTACTCCTGAGCAGGGAAGCTATTTCGGAATAGAGGGCCCGATCCTCCATTCCGCTTTGAAGCAGGTCGGAGAGGATAACAACCCTTCCTTTCTGTGTATCCTGCTGTCCCATCAAATCAAGTGCTGCAGCCACTCCTCCAGTATCGGAATTGTATGTATCATTAATCAGTGTGCTGCCTGTGATCCCTTTGAGTATTTCAAGGCGCATGGAGACTGGCTCCAGCGTTCCCATCCTATCCTTCATATACTCCACGGGAAGTCCTCTCTCTATGGAGTAGGTAAATACGTGCAATGCATTTTCCACAGAAGCATCATCGGCGAAAGGCAATACAAAGTCAATTTCATCGCCTTGAAGGGTGATATGAATAGAGGTCTGCGACAATGTCTGCCTGGTCACCCTGAACCTGTATCTGGCCTCACCCTCCAGGCACCAATCCACTATTTCAGCCTGAAGATCTCCCATGTAAGAGAGAAGCGGTTTGGAACCAACAGTGATATCAGCCCTGCAAATCACCTTTTTACATCCCTGAAACAATTTCAGCTTCTCCGTTAGTTTCACCTCCATGCTTTTGAAATGCTCCTGGTGAGCAGTTCCAAGATTGGTGAAAATTCCGGTATCAGGCCGGATAATGTTGTGTAACTTCTCCATTTCGCCCGGCCGGGATATTCCTGCCTCGATAACGGCCAGTTCGTGCAGAGGTTCAACTCCCCACACCGAAAGCGGAACGCCCACCTGGCTGTTATAACTCTTGGGACTCCTGTGGATTCGGATTGTATCACCCAGACATTGGTGGATCCACTCTTTCACAATTGTTTTTCCATTGCTGCCGGTAATGGCCAATACCTGCCCCTCAAATTGCAGTCGTCTTGCTGCAGCAATCGCCTGTAACCCGGATAGGGTATCAGCGACCTGACAAAATCCGGCTTCGGGGAACTCTTTATAATCGGGAAGAGTGGAAACAAGGAAAGCACGTATTCCGCGGCTGTAGAGCTCAGCGATATAATTGTGCCCATCGTGCTGTTCTCCGGTCAGAGCCACAAAGAGGGTCTCCCCTGATGGAGCAAGGGTCCGGCTGTCAATGGAGAGGTTGGAAACAGGAAGATCACTCCTTCCATAGATCTTTCCATTGATAAGCGAACCTAACTTTTCTAGTGTCCAATCAAATTTCATGACTCGCTATCTTCCAGCTTTCTCCTTTGCATAACAGACCCTGCAAAGGGGTTCATAAATATCAGTTTCTCCCAGTACGATCAGTTTATCATCATCCGACAACCTGTGAGTGTAGTTTGCCAGATTGCCGCATCTGACGCAAATGGCATGTACCTTGGTCACATATTCTGCAATGGAAATCAAACCGGGCATGGGTCCGAAGGGCACCCCCTTGTAATCCATATCCAATCCGGCTACAATAACACGTACACCACTGTCTGCCAGCTGATTACAAACGTCAATCAGTCCATCATCAAAAAACTGCGCTTCGTCGATACCCACCACCTTTACCCCGCTGGCCAGAAGAAGTATATTAGCGGATGAATCAACCGGTGTGCTATGTATGGCATTCTCATCATGGGAAACCACCTCCTCCACCGAATACCTTACTTCAATTCGGGGTTTAAATATCTCCACCTCTTGTTTTGCAAATCTGGCCCTACGGAGTCGCCGGATCAGCTCCTCTGTTTTTCCTGAAAACATAGATCCAGTGATAACCTCTATCCATCCTTGTCCGCTGGAGTTACCTGCTGTATTTTCAAGAAACATGATACAAGATTATATGAAGATTATCGTTAGTTTTGTATTATCCCTGTACAAAAAACACAGAAAATCATGGAGATAAAATATACCATTGAAATCCTGACTAAAGATATACAAGATATCGAAAAACTGGTGGGGAACCTTCGGAATTCTAAGGATGATTCGGCCATTGAACTTGACCTGGCATTATCAAAACTCAGGAATGTATATGAGATTCTAACCATGATCAAAGCGGACCGTCTTCATGAGCTGATAAGTGAAAAACAGGTGCGGAAACAACTCTCCGCCGAACCAGCAGCCATAAAGAAGCCGGAGCCGGTGCCAGAGCCAGAGCCAGCACCTGCTGCTGAATCTAAACCGGAGCCGGAACCTGTTGCTAAATCCGAGCCGGCAGACTCATCCATCCTGGCTGAGAAGTTTTCTGCGGAATCAAGTATCAATGAAAACCTGGCTGAGAAGCGCGGAAATGGTATCGATACAAAATTATTGGGGCAACCCATCGACAACATCAGCCGCAATATCGGAATCAATGACCGGTTCCTCATAATCAGGGAACTGTTCGAAGGGGATTCAGATCAATTCAGCAATCTTGTGAGCAGACTTGACAGTGCTGAAAATTATCAGGCTGCAACCGGAATTCTGGAGAAACAGTTTGCGGAAGCCATGGATCATGAAGGGGTGGAAATCCTGACAGGTCTTGTTAAAAGAAGACATATCCGGTAACCATATGTCAAAGCTTTACCTGGTCCCAACGCCCATCGGAAACCTTGGTGATATCACCCTCAGGGCCATTGAAGTATTGAAGGAGGTGGACCTGGTACTGGCTGAGGATACACGAAAATCCGGAATTCTTTTAAAACATTTTCAGATCAGCAAGCCGGTTCCCTCCCACCACAAGTTTAACGAGCACCGCACCCTCGAATCTCTTGTTCAGCGACTGATGGGTGGCACATCCATCGCCCTGATCACCGATGC
>JAGLTY010000322.1 GCA_023135025.1 Bacteroidales bacterium
CAAGCTGGACTATACCAAGGGGATTCCCCAACGAATCAGGGCATTTGAACGGTTCCTTCAGACCTACCCCGAGTACAATGGACGCATCAGCATGATCGTGCAGGCCGTTCCGTCGGGTGAGACCAGCGAATCGTTCTTTAACCTGAAAAGCCAGGTGGATGAGCTGGTGGGACGGATCAATGGCAACTACGGCACCATTACCTGGACACCGGTCCGCTACCTGAACCAGACCTTTACCATGGATGAAAGAATTGAGCTCTACTCCCTTTCAGACATCGCCCTGATCCTCCCCCTCAGGGACGGGATGAACCTGGTCTCAAAAGAATTTGTGGCCTCCCGGCATGATGGCAGCGGTGTACTTATTCTGAGTGAACTTGCCGGTGCTTCCAAAGAGCTGCATGAAGCGCTGCTGGTCAATCCCAACGATCTGGATGCCATTGCAGAGGCAATCAGGGAGGCCATAGAGATGCCCGAAGAGGAGCAGATCCGACGGAACAAAGTGATGATGATGCGCCTTCAACGCTATACCGTGGGACGATGGGCAAGCGAGTTTATCAAAAGCCTGGAGGGTGTCAAAGAGATCCAGGAGTTCACCCTTACGCGAAAAATCAACACCACCCGCATGCGGCAGGTTATTGACAGTTATAAGGAGAGCAAACAGCGGATCCTTTTCCTCGACTATGACGGCACCCTGGCCTGGTTTAAAAAGAATCCGGAGGATGCAAAACCCGATGAAAATCTCTATGAAATCCTGAAACGTCTCGCCAGTGATCCCAACAACACCATGGTGATTATCAGTGGCAGGGACAAAGAGACCCTGGGCCGCTGGTTCGGTCCGGAGTGGAACATCCATTTTGTGGCTGAACACGGCGTCTGGTTCAGGGAACCCGGTGGCGAATGGCACATGATGGAACAGATCAACAACGATTGGAGGAAGTCGGTGGAACCACTGCTTGAATACTATGTGGACCAGACTCCACGTTCCTTTATAGAGTACAAGAACTTCTCCCTGGTGTGGCACTACCGTAAATCTGACCCCGATCTGGGAATGCAGCGTGCATGGGAGCTAAAGGATGAACTGCGCACTTTAACCTCCAACCTGAACCTTGAGATCATGGATGGCGACAAGGTGTTGGAAATCAAGTACTCAGGAATTAACAAAGGGAGAGCTGCATCCCATAAAATAGGCGATTCATCCTATGACTTCATCCTGGCAGTGGGTGATGACTGGACCGATGAATTTACTTTTGAAGCGATGCCAGAGGATGCATATACCATTAAGGTGGGGACAAAAACCACCAAAGCATCCTACTATATCGAGAGTGTCGACCTGGTGCGTGAGATGCTCTGCCGATTTACAAAAGAGAATTGCGAATGACATCACAGAAAAAAATAGAGTGCTTCATGCATGTGCCCTTCGAAGGACCAGTCATCATCCTGGAGTGGATCGGCGAAAGGGGACACCACCTCAATTACACGAGGTTTTATAACGGGGATACCCTACCCGATGCTTCGTCTGTTGATATGCTGATTATCATGGGAGGGCCCATGGATGTTTTTGATTACCATGTACACCCCTGGATGGGTGATGAAATTGAGTGGGTAAAGGAATTTATCAATCTGGGGAAACCGGTACTGGGGATCTGCCTGGGTGCCCAGATCATCGCTGCTGCTCTGGGCGAAGAGGTTTACCCCGGCCCTCACAGGGAGATCGGTTGGCACAACCTGCAGTTCTTCCCCTCTCTGGGCGATTACAAAATCTGCAAAGATCTGCCCATAACCCGCAAAGTATTTCACTGGCACGGCGATACCTTTAATATTCCTGAAGGAGCCACACGGATAGCTGCTTCACAGGCCTTCCCCAACCAGGGTTTCATACATGGTAATAGTGTAGTGGCCCTACAGTTCCACCTGGAGGTGACCCCGGAATCGGTAAGGGAGCTGGTAGATAACTGCCGGGATGAACTGGTTGAGGGCATCCACATACAATCCGAAATGGAGATTCTGTCAGAACAGAGCTACTTTGAAACCAACCAGCAAGTACTCTTTCAGTTTCTTGATTATCTTTGCAGCCTGGTTTCCTGAAACCTCAGGCCGGTCCCTAAAAGATCAAAGATGAGTACAAGAATTCCTGTTTCCCTGTTTCTGCTATTTACTATTTCTTATCTCCTGACCGGACAAAATACACCTGTTAACCGCGCTGATTACAGGCTACAGGCCTTTGAGACGGATCAAGCCATTGAGATTGATGGCATCCTGGATGAGCCGATCTGGTCCCAGGCAGAAAAGACCAGCCCTTTTTACCGGATTACCCCAATAGATACAGGCTATGCACAAGCCCAGACCGAGGTGATGGTGGCCAATGATGACGATTTTATCTACATGGGCATTATTTGTTACGATCCCACTCCCGGCAGGCGGCCCGCCGAATCGTACCGGAGGGACTGGAGTTTTATGAAGAACGATAACTTCTTTGCCGCCATAGATACCTACAACGACCAGACCAACGGATTTGCCTTCGGGGTGAACTCCGTCGGTGCTCAGTGGGACGGCATGCAGGCCGATGGAGGGAAAGTAGCCAACGATTGGGATGGAAAATGGTATTCGGCGGTTCAGAATTATGAGGATCGCTGGGTGGCAGAATTTAAAATACCTTTCCGTACAATCCGTTATAAGGAGGGAGATACTGAATGGGGAATCAACTTCAGCAGGCTCGACCTGAAAACCAATGAAAAATCGGCCTGGGCCCCGGTTCCCAGGCAGTTTGCCTCTTCCACCCTTGCCTTCACAGGCACACTGGCCTGGGAGAGCCCTATGCCAAAATCGGGGGTCAGGTTCTCCCTGATCCCCTATGTGTCGGGGCAGGCAACCAAGGATAAAGAATCGGGCGACCCTGCCGACTATAAAGGGAAAGCAGGACTGGATGCCAAGATGATCCTTTCCACCTCCATGAACCTGGATCTAACGGTCCTTCCTGACTACTCCCAGGTGGAGGTGGATCGACAGGTGACCAATCTGGACCGTTTTGAGCTTTACTTCCCTGAAAAGCGGAAGTTCTTTCTGGAGAACAGTGACCTCTTCGCCAACCTGGGAGACCAGAACCTGAGGCCCTTCTTCTCCAG
>JAGLTY010000323.1 GCA_023135025.1 Bacteroidales bacterium
ATGAATTTGTACAGGAATTTGGCGATGGAGACACAAAGGCGGTGCAGGTGGGAGGCGCCTCAGGTTTTTGCGTTCCCAGGAAAAAATTTGATGAAACCATCATTGGTTTTGAGGGCGTTCCTACTGGGGGATCCATGAAACTGTTCAACTCCACCCGATCCATGTACAATGTACTTCATAACTATCTCGATTTCTTTACCGAAGAGTCCTGCGGTCAATGTACACCATGTCGTGTAGGATGTCAGCAGCTGCTGAAAGGAGTTGAAGCGGTGAAGCGTGGTGAGAAGAATTCCAAATATCTGGACGAGCTGGTCAAACTGGCGAAAACCATGAAGCGTGCTTCCAAGTGCGGACTGGGTCAGTCGGTTGGGAATGCTTTTGGATCCATCGTGGAGAATTTTAAAGAAGAGATCATTTACTAATTTGGAAATCAGATAATATAAGATATCATGGTAAGTTTATCGATTAATGGCATGCTGGTGAAAGTTCCCGAAGGAACTACTATTCTGGAAGCTGCCAAAAAACTGAATTTCAGGATACCGACACTCTGCCATCACGACGACCTCTGTGTGGCAGGAAACTGCCGGGTATGCGTGGTAGAACAGCTGGGAGCCAAAGTACTGGTAGCTGCCTGCGCTGTACCGGTAAGTGAGGGCATGCAGATCCTGACCAACTCACTGAAAGTACGTTCAGCGCGAAAACATATTATCGAGCTGCTGCTTTCTGAACACAATGCCGACTGCACCAAGTGCTATAAGAACGGAATGTGTGAACTTCAGAACCTCTCCAATGAGTTTGCCGTTGGAGATCACATCTTTATTGATCTCAACACCATTAAAGATTATACCATCGATCGGTTCTCTCCCTCTATACAGAAAGACGATAGTAAGTGCATTCGTTGTCAGCGTTGTGTTCGCACCTGCGAACAGCTGCAGGGAGTGAATGCCCTTACGGTTGCCTTCAAGGGAGATGAGCAGAGGATCACAACCTTTGAGGACCTCTCAATGGCCGAGGTGATCTGTACCAACTGCGGTCAGTGCATTAACCGTTGTCCAACAGGTGCCCTGGTAGAGCGTACCTATCTGGACGAGGTGTGGGATGCCATTCTGGATCCAACCAAACACGTGGTGGTTCAGACAGCTCCTGCTGTCAGGGTTGGCCTTGGTGAAGAGCTTGGATTTGAAGCGGGCAGCAGGGTAACCGGTAAAATGGTTTCTGCACTGAAGCGTCTTGGTTTTGATTCGGTGCTGGATACCGACTTTTCAGCCGACCTGACCATCATGGAGGAGGGGACCGAACTGCTGACCAGGCTGAAGAGAGCTCTGGTGGATAAAGATCCCGATGTGGCGCTGCCAATGACCACCTCCTGTTCACCGGGATGGATCAAGTTTATTGAGCACACTTTTCCGGAGTACCTTCCCAATGTCTCTACCTGCAAGTCTCCGCAACAGATGTTCGGAGCACTGGCCAAAACCTATTACGCCCAGGTCAGGAAGCTCGATCCGAAAGATATTGTCAGCGTCTCTATTATGCCGTGTACAGCTAAGAAATATGAAGCCGATCGCCCCGAAATGCGTTCCAGCGGTTATAAGGATGTGGACTACGTACTGACCACCAGGGAGCTGGCAAGAATGATCAAACAGGCCGGTGTGGAGTTCAGTAAACTGAAAGAGGACAAGTATGATAGCATCATGGGACTTTCAACAGGAGCGGCTGTGATTTTTGGTGCCACCGGAGGTGTGATGGAAGCTGCACTGCGGACCGCCTATGAGCTTGTGACCGGACGCGAAGTTCCATTTGAAGGATTGAATATTACACCTGTTCGTGGTATGGAAGGTGTGAGGCAAGCTTCGGTGTTGCTTGAAGACTGCAAAGAGGAGTGGAGTTTCCTCAATGGTGTGGAGCTGAAGTGTGCGGTGGCACACGGACTAGTCAACGCGAGGGAGCTGATGAATGGTGTGAAGAGTGGTGAGATCAATGTCCATTTTATCGAGGTGATGGCCTGTCCGGGTGGATGTCTGGGCGGTGGTGGACAACCCATTCCCACCAATGAGGAGATTCGCAGGAAGCGGACCGAAGCGATCTATGCGGAGGACATGTCCATGGAGATCAGGAAATCCCACGAGAATCCTGAGATCATCGGGGTATACAAGGAGTTCCTGGGTGAACCGTTGGGACATAAATCCCATGAGCTGTTACATACGCATTACACCAGGCGCGTACGTTACTAGAGACACTTACGACCATATCAGCCTCTTGGTTATTCAAGGGGAAGATCGTACAACCAGAAGGTTAGCTCCGACAGCGGATCGAATGTGTAGGGTGCCACAACAGCGAGGTAACTTGCGCCGGATACAATCAGGTCATTATAGATCGAGGTCAGCAAAACACTATCCTGGTTATACTCTTCACTATGTATCGAAATGGTAATTGCTGCTATGACATCATAGTCCTGCACTTCGAAGGGGTCAGATAATTCTTTGTAATCCAGTTCTGAAATAACCCTTTTGTCCGGGGAGGTTCCACCCATATACACATCGATTGAGTCCTGGCCGGGAGCAGCATGAAGGATCTGGAATTTCACCTGTCCCGATTGGGGACGGGATGTTTCGACCTCTTGAAAAAGCAGCAAGGGATCCTCTTTCGAACCACAGATAATAACCTTGTAGTATTTATCCTCTTCCAGCAAAAGTACCCGGCTTTCGAGCACCTCTCCCGTTTCTGAATTTTTGACAATAAAGGAGATCTCTTCAGATGCAGCTTCAAGCACAACTGCACCTGGAATGAGTCCACCATATATCAGGTCGTCGGGCGTTTCAATATCATCTACTACCCAGGTGACACTCTCAAGTTCCGGAACGAAATGATGCAGATAGCAATAGGCGCGTATGACCTCCGGCTCCGGTTCAGGGTCTTTGTTGCACGATAGAAAAACCAGGGGAAAGAGGATAGAAAGGATAAATAGCTTTTTCATACAATCAGGATTGACTTGAATTTTCAAAAAGTTCAATGATTTCGGGTTGCATTAGCACCCATATTGAATATACCCCTTTGGCTGTACCAATGGGAACATTGAGGCAGTTCAGGGCCGAGACGATCATCACCAGGATGCGGGCCC
>JAGLTY010000324.1 GCA_023135025.1 Bacteroidales bacterium
CCAGCTGGGATGAGGCATTCGATTACATTGCCGAAAAAATGAGGGCGATCGCCGAGGAGCATGGTCCCGAATGCGTGGCGCTGCTGACTCACGGCTCCGGAGGAAAGTATTTTGGAAATCTGTTGAAAGCTTTTGGATCCAACAATATAGCGGCCCCCTCCTATGCACAGTGCCGTGGGCCTCGTGAGGTGGCCTACCATATGACCTTCGGCGAAGGGGTGGGCAGTCCCGAACGAATCGATATCCGGGATACCAGATGCCTGGTGCTCATCGGTGCCCACCTGGGCGAGAACATGCACAACGGACAGGTTCAGGAGATGTCTGATGCTATCGACAAGGGCGCCTCTATCATCACAGTGGACCCACGTTACAGCATTGCTGCCAGCAAATCCAAGTACTGGCTGCCCATCAAACCGGCCACTGACCTGGCCCTGCTGCTTTCCTGGATCCATGTACTGATCTACGAGGAGAGGTACAACAAGGAATACGTTGAGAAATACACATATGGATTTGAGCAGTTAAAGGCACATGTCAAAAACATGACCCCTGAATGGGCATATGGTATCACTACGCTGGCCCCCGACCTGATCCGCAAATCGGCCAGGGAGATGTCCGATGCTGCTCCGGCGGTTATAGTCAACCCAGGCCGCCATGTGACCTGGTACGGCGATGATACCCAGCGCAGCCGGGCCATGGCCATCATAAACGGACTGTTGGGTTCCTGGGGACAAAGAGGTGGATTCTACAATCCGGAGACCGTTTCGGTACCCGACTGGCCCCACCCCCCATATCCGGTTCCAAAACGAACCTGGAGAGATGCCTATCCCGGTAAATACAACCTGGCTTACGAGACCATAGCATCCGGGATCTGCGATGCTACCATTCCAGACATTAACAGGGAGTGTAATTTCAAAGGTTGGATCGTCAACGGTACCAACCTGATTAAGACCATCCCCGATACACCCAAAATATTAGAGGCGATCCAGAACCTGGAGCTGATGGTGGTGATAGATACCATGCCAATGGCCATCACCGGTTGGGCCGATGTGGTGCTGCCCGAATGTACCTACCTGGAACGATACGATACCATCCGGAACTCTCCCCACCGCAAGCCAGCCATCGCCCTGCGAATGCCAGCCGCCGATCCACTTTACAATACCAAACCGGCTTACTGGATGGCCAAGGAGCTCTCCATCCGGCTGGGGCTCGAAGCCTATTTCAGCTGGAACTCCATCGAGGAGATGCTCGACTGGCAGTTGAAGCAGGTAGGTACCTCCCTGGAGGAGATGCAGCGTATCGGAGTGAAGACCTTCGAACGCTCCTATGATGACCTCTACTTTGATAAGGAGCAGGAGATGGAGTTCTTAACCAATACCGGTAAGATAGAACTCTACAGCACAGAACTGGCTGCTGAGGGATTTGATCCGCTGCCGGTCTATACCCCTCACGAAGAGCCCCCGGCAGGATTCTACAGGCTCAATTACGGACGGGCACCCATGCACACTTTCGGGCGGACCGCCAACAATGCCCTGCTAAATGATCTGATGGAGGAGAATACGGCCTGGATCAACCCAAAGGTAGCCGGTGAATGGGGGATTGAGAACGGACAATACATATGGCTGGAGAACCAGGATGGTGTGCGCTCCTCCTTTCCCATACGGGCTCGTATCACCGAACGAACACGTTGGGACAGTGTCTACATGGTACACGGATTCGGACACACTAATGATAAGCTCTCCCGGGCCTATGGCCGGGGAGCCAGCGATTCGGAGCTGATTACGAAAGTCCATGTAGATCCTATCATGGGCGGGACCGGAATGAGGGGCAATTTCGTCACCTTCAAGTTTGAACCCAAAAAAGAGGAGGCTGCATCATGAGATACGCCATGGCCATAGATACCAAAAAGTGTGTGGGCTGCAGCGACTGTGTGGTGGCCTGTCAGACAGAAAACAATGTACCCATCGGGTACTGCCGCGACTGGGTGGTGGAGGTCACCGACGGAACCTATCCACAACTGGAGATTGAGCTCCGGTCAGAACGCTGCAACCAGTGCAACAACTCACCCTGTGTACGCTGCTGTCCAACCGGTGCCAGTCACTATGCCGATGGCGGCATTGTACTGGTCACTCCCAACAAATGCATCGGATGCGGTGCATGTATTACCTCATGCCCTTATGATGCCCGTTATCCACATCCCGATGGTTATGTGGATAAGTGCACCTTCTGCATCCACAGGGTCAAGAAGGGGCTGGAGCCGGCATGTGTGGCCGCCTGTCCTACCAAATGTATGTACTTTGGTGACCTGGACGATCCCAAGAGTCCGGTCTCAGAAATCCTGAAAGTGAGAAAATATAAGACCCTGATCCCCGAAGCGGGGACCGACCCCCAGTCGTATTTCCTTATCTAGAGAACCATGAGAGAAGAAATCATCGTCAGCGGACGTAACAACCACTTTATTGATCCACACCTGCATATCTGGCACTGGCAGATCCCCCTCTACCTTTTTCTCGGGGGACTGGCAGCAGGGATACTATTTTTTGCTACGTTTTTCACCCTCATGGGTAAAGAGAATAAATATCGTGCTGCGGTTAAAATTGCCCCTCACATCGTTCCCTGGATACTGGTCCTGGGACTCTTCGCACTGCTACTTGACCTGAAACACAAGCTCTTCTTCTGGAGGTTGTACACCACCATTCGCCTGGAGTCGCCCATGTCATGGGGTGCCTGGATTCTAATGCTGGTCACACCACTATCATTCATCTGGTCGGCCATCCATATCAAAGAGATTTTTCCCAACTGGGATTGGAAGTTTAAAATTATAAAGGATCTGGAGGCTTTTCTCTCCAAACAGAAAGTGGCCATCGCATGGGTGATGGCTATTTCCTCCATCATCCTGGGAGTTTATACCGGGATTCTATTTTCAGCCTTCAATGCCAGGCCGCTATGGAACACTTCGATCCTTGGACCACTTTTCCTGGCATCGGGTCTCTCGGCAGGAGCAGCAGTGATCATGCTCTTTTCAAAGAAACATAAGGAAAGGAGCATGTTTTCGAAGATCGATATCGGCATTATCTCGGTGGAGCTCTTCCTGATTATCCATATGTTCATGGGATT
>JAGLTY010000325.1 GCA_023135025.1 Bacteroidales bacterium
CAGGTGTTCGTTAAACTCAACCGGTGTCTGCTGCTCGCAGGCCAGACCCTCTTTGGGGGTATACTCATTCAGCACCTCTACACGAAACTCGCCGCCAGAAGCTGATAACTGCAGGACCATGGCCCCTGCACTATATCCTGCAGTAAGGTAAATTTTCCCGTCGGGCATGCAGACCGGAGATGGTGCCACCACCTGGTGGTTCCATGCGGTTGTTTCCCAGAGGATGGTTCCGGCATCGGGACCATCGGCTGCTACACCGCACACCCCGCCATATGCACTATATACATACATTGTCCTTCCTCCGAACTCAAAAGGCATTACTGAAGAGTGCGACATCAGCCAACCCTTGTCATTGGGAGTTTCCCACAGCACCTCACCTGTCTCCATATCCAGGGCCACCATCAGTGCGGTGCCTCCTGCGGCAATAATGGCTTTACCATCGTGGATCAAGGGGCACTGCCCCGTGTACCAGAGGGGAATTTCGGACTGGTACTCCTTCTCCACATTCAATCCCCAGAGAAACGCCCCGTCGGTCCGGTTCACACACATCACATGGCTGCGCGGACCAATGGTCAGGATATGATCCTCGGTTACGGCAGGTACCGTGCGGGACATGCCGTGGTTCCGTTTCAGGTTGATCAGGTATCCACGTACCCAGAGCTCCTCGCCGGTTTCAAGCGCATAGGCCCTCAGCAGGTCGGCCCGCTGCTCCTCGTCATAATCCATCACGTAAACAGCTCCCTTATAGATAACTGCCCCTGCATGTCCTTCACCCAGTTGTACTGACCACTTAACCACCGGTCCCCCGTCAGGAAATTTCTCTATCAATGGAACGGTGGAGCGGCTGATATTGTCGAAATGCTCCCCCCGGAACCGGGGCCAGGTTTCTGTAAGATCACTATCCAGGCTGCCCAGGGTCTCCCCATATGCCCCGATATCAATATCGGCCACCACCGCGCCTTCGCCCCGGTTATCGAGTCCGGGCTGAGTTGTCACAAATTCACGCACCGGATCCCTGGCAAGCCACCAGCCCAGGGAGATCACTCCCGCCACGACCAGCAAAACGGTTATTATATTTATCCTGTTCAACTTCAACCTTCTAACTTTCTATTATCCTAACCCTCTTCAATACCATATACATAGAGCACCTCACCATGTCTCACAAATAGTTTTTTGTTAAAGATAGCCATATGGGCCCAGTAGGGGCCCGACCTGCTCTCCAGACGAAACGAACTGATCAGTTTAAATCCTTCGGGCGATGGCTCCATCAATCCGATATGCCCCTGCTTCTCCTCAAAAATATAGAGCAGTCCGTCGGCATAGATGATGGAACCCTTGTTGTGCCATTTCTCTTCGTACATCACCTTCCCTGTATCCCACTCCTGGCATACCCAGTTCCCATTGCCATTGTTGATCCAGTTGGCACCGTAGAGATAACCGTCCAGCAGCACGATGCCCCCGTGATGAACATCAAGCGCACCGTTGTGCCATTTTACCTCCGCCGATTTGCCATCGGGTGAAAGCTTCAGCATAACCCCCTCTGCATTATAACCGGAGGTGGTTAAAATCTCCCCATTATGATAGAGGGGTGTATTGGTGTTGTTCCTTCGCCCATCGAAACCGTATTCCGTGGCCAGATCAATACTCCAGAATACCTCCCCGCTTTCAGGATCCACAGCCATGATATCCTCGCTGGAGGTGATCAAAATCATCTTTGTTCCATTGTGTTCGATCAGGATGGGTGAGACGTACGACCTGACACCTCCCTGTGGTTCAGACTCCCACAAAAGCGAGCCATCCCTTTTATCCAGAGCCACCACTGCGGTCCGCTCCCCTGTTGGAGATGATATCACCGCTTTGTCGGTCAGCAAAAGTGATTCGGTCATTCCCCAACGGTGAAATTCGCCTTCAAACTCCTGATGGGTATTCTTTTGCCAGATGAACTCTCCCGACCCGGTATCCATGCAGACCACAGTTCCCAGTCCACCCATAATATAGATGCGTCCATCTTCAATGGTGGGTGTGCACCGGGTTTCGGGAAAGGACTTGTCCCAGGCATATCCATAAACTGTCTCCCAGAGGATGTTCCCCTCCATATCGAACTTGGTCAGCACATCGCGGTCGTCCCTCTTCCCGCTTATATAGATCATCTCCTCAACAACCAGGGGCGACGAGTATCCGTTGGCCAGCCCCTCTTATTTCAAAAGCAGTTCCGGGCCGCCGTCAGGCCAGCTTTTCAACAAGCCCGTATCGGGATATTTGCCATCCCTCTGTGGACCGCGCCACTGGGCATCCTGAGCATGAAGTTGCATACCTGATAACAACAGCACCATCAGGCAAACTGGTGCAATACTCCTTATGCAATTTCTCATATTCCTCATCATCAATACTATAATACCCGCCTAACTGTTTACTTTGTAGGCTATCAATACCTCGCCGTGCCTTACCAGCATTACCTGGTTATAGATGGTTGGTCGTGCCCAGTGGGGACCTGCTCCTTCGGTTATCCGGAAAGAACTAATCACCTTAAACTCTTCGGGATCGGCTTTCACCAGTGCCATATGTCCCCGCTTCTCTTCGTAACAGTAGAGCATACCGTCGGCATAAATAACGGGACCCTTGTTATGAAAATCACCTACCCATTTGATCTCCCCGGTATCCCAGTTCATGCAGACCCATTTGCCACTGTTTCGTCCGGTAAAATTGGAACCGTAGAGATAACCATCTACCAGAACGACCCCATGGTTCTGGTTATCGAAGGTGCGGTCCTTGTATTTTTCAGAAACCGATCGTCCGTCGGGGGCAATCTCCAGCATCACAGATGGCACCTCCCAGCCATTTGAGATCCACAAACAAGAATCTTTGTAGATGGGGGTATTGGCAAGTATGGTGGTGTTCTCACTCTTTTCATTCAGGATATTGTAATGGTAATCCCAGAGGATCTTCCCGTTTTCGGGATCCACCCCAATCATATGGGTCTGTGTGGAGGCAATCACGTACTCTTTCCCACAGTGCTCGATCAGGATAGGAGACATATTGGAGCGGGATGCTCCGATAGGTTTGGATTTCCAAACCAGCTCTCCGGTCATTTTGTCCAGGGCAATGA
>JAGLTY010000326.1 GCA_023135025.1 Bacteroidales bacterium
GTTGTATTTCACTATCTGTGACATCCTTATGGCATGCTTCAGTGCATTATGGGATACAGCAGAAAAATCCCAGGTGACCATAATGGTTTTTCTGTCCTGCTCCATAGTAGATTCTTTTGGCATGGAGGTAAAATTAGTTGATTCTTTTTAGATTATAAAGTTAACGAATGGAATTTGATAAAATTGTATTTTTGTAGCTTGATTAAACAAAAGGAGATGAAGAGATCGACAGTTAAGGAGTTGCTGGGTGCAACAGAGATAGACAGGGAAGTACTGCTGAAAGGTTGGGTTCGGACCAGGCGGGGAAATAACCAGGTGGCTTTTATTGCGATTAATGATGGAACCATCATTCATAGTATCCAGGTTGTTGCCGATCTAGGCTCCTTTGCTGAGGAGGAGATGAGAAGGGTTACTACCGGCTCCAGCATTAGCGTGACCGGTACACTGGTCGAATCGATGGGCAAAGGCCAGAGCGTGGAGATCCAGGCAAAGGAGATAGAGGTGTTGGGAGACTCCGATCCAGAACTGTATCCCTTGCAGAAAAAGGGACACTCCTTTGAATTTTTGAGGGAGATTGCACACCTGAGGTTCCGGACCAACACCTTTGGAGCAGTCTTCAGGATCAGGCATGCCCTGGCCTACGCCATTCATAAGTACTACAACGATAAAGGATTCTTCTGTCTGCACACCCCTATTATCACGGCTTCGGATGCCGAGGGAGCAGGAGCCATGTTTAAGGTAACCACCCTTGATCTGGATCAAATCCCTAAAAACGAAGAGGGGGAGATAGATTTTAACCAGGACTTTTTTGGACGCCAAACCAATCTTACTGTCTCCGGTCAGCTGGAGGGTGAACTGGGAGCCCTTGCACTCTCGTCCATCTATACTTTCGGTCCAACTTTCCGCGCCGAGAACTCCAATACACCCCGCCATGTGGCAGAATTCTGGATGATAGAGCCTGAAATGGCATTTTACGACATCCATGACAACATGGACCTGGCAGAGGATTTTCTGAAGTACCTGATAAAGTATACCCTGGATCACTGCCTGGATGACCTTGAGTTTTTAAATCAGATGGTTGACAAAGGTTTGCTGGAACGTTTGAGGTTTGTTCTGGACCATCCCTTTGAAAGAAAGAGTTATTCAGAGGCGGTTGAGATTCTGATGAAGGCTGATAAGAAATTTGAGTTTCCGGTGGAATGGGGCCTCGACCTGCAGGCCGAGCATGAAAGATACCTGGTGGAGGAGTATTACAAACGCCCGGTTATACTTACCGATTATCCAAGGGATATTAAGGCCTTCTATATGAAGCAGAATGATGATGGAAAAACCGTCAGGGCAATGGATGTGCTGTTCCCCATGATTGGAGAGATCATTGGAGGTTCACAGAGAGAGGAGGAGCTGAATAAGTTGCAAAACAGGATGAAAGAGATGGATATTCCCGAAGATGAATTATGGTGGTACCTGGAAACGCGTAAATTTGGAACAGTTGAGCATAGTGGGTTTGGATTAGGATTTGAAAGGTTAATTATGTTTATTACAGGTATGAGTAATATCAGGGATGTCATTCCATTCCCGCGTACTCCAAGGAGTGCAGAGTTTTAAGACAGAAAAGATGCTTAAACAGAGGCTTCAGCAGAAATTACTACAAAAATTGTCTCCGCAGCAGATCCAGATGATCAAGCTGTTGGAGATACCTGCTATTCAGCTGGAACAGAGGATCAAAAAGGAACTGGAAGAGAATCCTGTATTGGAAGAGGGAAGCGATGAAGGGGAGTTTAACGACGCAGAGGAGATAAAAGAGGAGCAGGCAGGTGATCAGCTAGAGGAGTTTTCACTTGAGGATTATATGCAGGATGATGATATTCCCAGTTACAGATTGAATGCACAGAACTATTCTGCTGATGAAAAACGGGAGGAGATCCCTTTTTCCTTGGGCAATACCTTTCGTGAACAGTTGAAGAGTCAACTGGGATTGAGAAGGCTCACGGATGAACAGGTGATGCTGGCTGAATATATTCTTGGCAATATTGACGATGATGGTTACCTGCGCAGGGAGCTGGAAGCCATAGCTGACGACCTGGCCTTCTCTTCAGGTCTGGAAGTCTCTTATGAATCGCTGCATGAGGTTCTGATGATTATCCAGGAGTTTGATCCCGCCGGAGTGGGAGCAAGAAGTCTGCAGGAGTGCCTGTTGCTCCAGATAGAACGAAAGGACCTTGAGCAACCGGTGACCAGACTGGCTCACTCCATTCTGAAAAACAATTTTGAGGAGTTTACCAATAAGCATTATGAAAAGATTATCCAGCGGCTCAATATCAAAGAGGAGGATTTGAAGTTTGCACTGGAGGAGATATTGAGGCTCAATCCCAAACCGGGAGGAGCCATGGGCGATTCCCAGTCCAAGTCCTTTCACCATATTGTTCCCGATTTTATCCTGGAGGAGAGTGAAGGTAACCTGCGGCTATTCCTGAATTCAAACAATGTGCCCGAGCTCAGGCTAAGCAGGACCTATTCTGATATGTTTGAAAGCTACAATGCCAATAAAGCTTCGGCCAGTAAAGACGAAAAGGATGCCATCACTTTTGTGAAGCAGAAACTGGATTCTGCCAGGTGGTTTATCGATGCCATCCGACAGCGACAGAATACCATGTTGCTGACCATGAATGCGATCCTTGAGTATCAGAAGGACTATTTTTATGAAGGAGATGAGACCAGGATGCGCCCGATGATCCTGAAGGATATTGCCGATGTGACAGATCTGGATATCTCCACCATCTCGAGGGTAGTGAACAGCAAATACATACAGACACATTTTGGGATCTTTGCACTGAAATATTTCTTCTCTGAGGGGATGCAAACCGATAGTGGTGAGGAAGTTTCCACCAGGGAGATTAAAAAGATCCTTGAAGAGTGCATTGAAGGAGAGGATAAACGGAAGCCCGTTACTGATGAAAAACTGGCGAAAATTTTGCAGGAAAAGGGATATCATATTGCACGCCGGACCGTAGCCAAATACCGTGAACAGCTGAATATCCCGGTAGCCCGCCTCAGAAAGGAGTTAAAATAGCGTAGATTGGTTCATGTTAGAGAAATTATCC